>JAUVIG010000363.1 GCA_030592825.1 Chlorobiota bacterium
TGCATCATATTATTCTCCGTCTACCAGTGCAAAAAATGATTGGTTTTTTACTCCCGGTCTTTCTTTGGAAGCAAGTACTACTTATACTATTACTTTCTGGGTCCAAGGAGAAGGATGGGGAGGAACTCCTGAAAGTATTGAATTAATGGTTGGAACAGCAGCTGCTTCAGGCGACATGGTTGATCAATTGTGGGATAGCCCGAGTACTGCTTATGCAGACTGGACTGAGATCACTACTACTTATGATTGTGTTACTGCAGGAACTTATTATTTCGGTTGGCATGCATATTCTGTTGCTGATCTGGATTATATTACTGTTGATGATATCACTATTATTGAACCTAGTGGTTCTGAAACTTACTCAGTAACTTTCAATGTTGATATGACCGATTCAATTGCAAGCGGTTATTTTGTTGAAGGTACTGATCAGTTATGGTTAGGAGGAAGTATGAACGCATGGGCTATGCCCGGAAATGATGCAGCCTATGAGATGTTCGAAAGTGCTACTGATGATATTTATACTGTAGCTTTACAATTAGCAGATGCTGATTATGCATATAAATACTTCAAAATTGTAGGTGGTGTTTCTTCATGGGATAACGGAGAATGGACCGGTGGTGATGATCGTACATTTACAGTTGCCGGTGCTGATTTAGTACTTGATGATATATTTGGTGATGACGGTTCCGGTATTGAAGACCTTACAGCTATAGGAATCAGTATTTATCCTAATCCTTCAAGCGGTGTATTCAATGTAAATGTTGAAAACAACTTTAATCTTGAAGTATTTGATATTACAGGAAAAGTAATAAATACTCAAGTTCTTACAGGAAATTCAACTGTTAAGATTAATACTGCAGGTGTTTATTTCTTCAGATTTTCTAACGAAGAAGGTTCAGTAACTCAAAGAGTAATTGTTCAATAAAAATGTAAGTCGTCTTTCCAAGGCGATATAAAAAGGGGCTTTTGCCCCTTTTTTTTTACCCTGCCTTTTCTGATATGTTTTTAATCAGATAAAATAAATGTATATATATTATTTCGTTTTATATCTTTGTAAATAATTTTATTCTTCAAGATTTTGTAACATTTATATCACAACAGGATGGCATAATCTGAAAGAAAATTGTAAAGACCTAATAATCAGAATCAATGCAACAATTTAACAATGAAAAATTATGAGAGAACTTGAAGTATTAATGAATCCGAATAAGTTGGTACGGCATTTGAAAAAGCCTGCAAAAGAATTTACAAGATATGATATTATTAAGTTTATTGACGATAATAATATTGAGATGTTAAATTTCAGATATGTCGCTGAAGACGGAAAATTAAAAACATTAAATTTTGTTATTACAGGAAAGAATTATCTTGAATCAATACTTGCAACCGGCGAGAGAGTTGACGGCTCCAGTTTATTCTCACACATTGAAGCAGGTTTAAGTGATCTTTATGTGATACCGAGATTCAGTACGGCATTTGTTAATCCTTTTACGGAAAGGGCGACATTGGATATTTTATGTTCTTTCTATACAAAAGACGGTAAACCGCTGGAAAGTGCTCCCGAATATATACTTAAAAAAGCTCATAAAGTATTTCGGGATGAAACCGGTTATTCTTTTAAAGCTATGGGAGAGTTAGAGTATTATATTATAAGTGAGAAAGATGATTTGTATCCGGCAACTGATCAAAAAGGCTATCATTCTTCTCCGCCGTTTACAAATCAGGAGTGTTTAAGAACCGAGGCAATGCAATTAATTGCTCAATGCGGCGGTAAAATTAAATACGGACATTCCGAAGTAGGAAACTTCACAGAAGGAAAAATGATGTACGAGCAACATGAAATTGAATTTATGTCGGTAGATCCTGAAAATGCCGTTGAGCAATTGATTGTTGCTAAATGGATTCTTCGTATGTTAGGGAAAAAATATGGTGTTTTAATAAGTTTCGCTCCAAAAATTACTGTTGGTAAAGCGGGAAGCGGTATGCATATACATTTTCAAATTGATAAAGATGATGAAAATATAATGGCAGATGATGTAGGAATAACAGATACAGCAAAAAAAGTCATAGCCGGTATTCTTGATAAAGCACAGTCATTAACTGCTTTTGGGAATACCATCCCTCTGTCATATTTAAGATTAGTTCCGCATCAAGAAGCACCGACAATGGTTTGCTGGGGCGACAGTAATCGTTCGGTATTAGTACGAGTTCCGTTAGGATGGATCGCTAAAACAAGTATGATCAAAGATGCAAATCCTCAAGAAAGAGGTGAAGTACCGTATGTTGAAGGTAAACAAACTGCTGAATTGAGAGTACCGGACGGTTCAGCAGATTTATATCATTTGATTGCAGGAATGATATTAGCGGCAAAAGAAGGAATTCAAAACTCTGATTCACTTAAAAGTGCTGAACAGCTCTATGTTAATGTTAACATTTTTGATAAAGAGCATAAAAATATTTTAGATTCTTTGGTTGCTTTACCGACATCTTGTTCTGAATCTGCCGATTATCTTGAAAAAGAAAGAGCATTTTATGAAAAGGATAATATATTTCCGAAAGGAACGATTGATACTTTCATTAAAAAACTAAAAAGTTACAATGATAAAGATATGAGTGAACGTTTATACGGAAAAAAGGATGAGATTAAGAAGCTGGTTGATAAATATATACATTGTATGTAATCAATAAGGAAAAAGTTGTCTGTAATTTTGTTGTTTATATTTAAAGTTGTACTGTTACATTATTAAATTGTTGCATTGTTAAATTGCTAAAAAATGACAATGTAGCAATGAAACAATGCAGCAATAAAAACAATATTTAAAATTCCCGACAAAGTAGTTTTTTTTGAGCAATCAAAAAATCTATTTTATTATTACCTAAATTGAGCGATTATGAACAAAGAGAAGTGTCAAGATTTTGAGAACAAAAGTATTACAAAAAAAGTGATAATATCCGGTGGTACTTGAAATATTTTTGTAATACCTTTTGACTCAACAGATTGGTGCTTACCGAAGTTCATAATCGTTCAATTTAGGTATTACATTCTTTCAATCAATCCTTCAATAATTGCAGTCAATTTAGGTTCAACTGATCCGGCAACATCTTGAACTTCTTCATGTGTAGTTTCATCTTCCGGGTTTTCGGGTTTGCTTACGTTTGTTATAACTGACATTCCGAATACTTTCATACCTTGATGATGTGCTGCAATAACTTCCGGGACTGTTGACATTCCTGTTGCATCAGCTCCGAATATTCTGAATAAACGATATTCTGCCGGAGTTTCCAAAGTTGGCCCCGAACTTCCGATATATATTCCTTGATGAACAGTAATATCTATATTTTTTGCAAGATTTTCTGCAATTTTGATATACTCTTTATTGTAAACATTACTCATGTCGGGAAAACGTGTTCCGAGTTCTTTAAAATTCTTTCCGTGTAAAGGATGCTCAGGAAAGTTATTTATATGATCATTTATTATCATTAAATCTCCTTGCTTGTATTTCGGATTCATTCCGCCGGCTGCATTTGAAACAATTAATTTAGTTGCACCAAGAAATTTCATTACACGAACGGGAAATGTAACTTCTTTCATGTTATATCCTTCATAATAGTGGAAACGACCTTGCATGGCAACTACATTTTTTCCGCCTAATTCTCCGAATATTAATTGTCCGGAATGACCTTCAACCGTGGAAACAGGAAAATTAGGAATATTTTCGTAAGGAATTGCAGTTTGATTTTTAAGTTTATTACCCAGACCTCCTAATCCGCTGCCGAGAATAATCGCAATTTCCGGTTGTTTATCAATTTTAGATTTTAAAAAATCAGCCGTTTCTTTAAATTTTGTAAGCATATAATTATGTTTTGATTTGTAATTTTTGAATAAGATGTAAAGATAAAAAAATCTTCTTGAAATAATTGCTTAATCAGATATTCTTCAAATTAGCCAAATTTTTATATTTTTGGAGTTTTCTATTAACAATAAAAAAATTAAGAATAACCACAGATATAGTTAATTCTCTAATTTCATATCAAAAATAATATGCAAAAAATTCAGAAATATCAACCAAAAAATCATGTAAGAATAGTTACCGCAGCATCACTTTTCGATGGACATGATGCAGCCATTAATGTAATGAGAAGGATTATTCAATCAACAGGTGCAGAAGTTATACATCTCGGACATAATCGTTCCGTGCAAGAAATTATTGACTGTGCCGTACAAGAAGATGTTCAAGCCATTGCAATAACATCTTATCAAGGAGGGCATATTGAGTTTTTTAAATATATGAAAGACTTATTAAAGGAAAAAGGAA
>JAUVIG010000087.1 GCA_030592825.1 Chlorobiota bacterium
ACAGAACTATCTTCTAAAGTTATTCCGTCATCTGTAACTTCAGGATCTTGGTTTTGCTCACCGTCAGTAAACAATAAAACTACTTTTGTTACACCAAGGGCTGTATTTCCTTGAAGTTTATTTTTTCCGTCTAATAAACCGGGTCCCATTGCTGTTGACCCGCCGGGATTTTGGGTACTCATTGAATTTGTTAAAGTATTTGAAATTATTGTACCGGAAGAAGCGGTAATAAAACCATCAGTTATCAGTTCGTCGGTATCAATAACATCAGTTGCAAAATAAGTTAAGCTGACAGCATCCTTATCATCAATCAGAAAATCTTCCATGGTAGTTGAAAAAATTTCTACCCAGTCTTTTAACAAAGTCCAACGGATATCAGTTCCTCCTTGCACAGTCCAACCCATGCTTCCGGATCTGTCCAATACATAAACGATTTTTACAGGTATTCGTTTAACCGGAATTCTAAATGTTTTATTAATATCTTCATATTCTTCTTCTTCCCATAAGAAATCTCCAATTTCAATTGCAAACTCAATATATCCAAGATTATCTACACAAATATCAGCTCCTGTCATTGTAATCACACCTGTAGCTTTATTAAAATTAGCATCAGTGAAAAAACTGCTGCCATCAGAACATAGATTGGTTCCTTTATCAAAAGTGTATTCTGCTTCGGAAACATTGATATCTCCCCAAGTAAACGTGACACCGGAAATTAACGGAATTTGTAAGCAATAATCTGTACCGATTACTGCAGGCGGTAAATATATGACGTTACCGATTACATATCCATTTTCAATAAACGGATCACTTCCTGTACAAACATCATCATTTTCATAATCAGTTGGGTCAGAACTTATAATCAGCTCTTGTGCCGTTAAATTAAAAGTTATAATTACAAGCAGAAATAATGTAAAGAACTTAAATAAACCCGTACCGATTTTTTCAAAGGAACGGCCTGTCCTTTTTTGAATTTTTTGTTTTTTAATTTCCATAATGATCTGTTTTGTTTAAGAATTATTAATTAATTAAAATGCTATATGCTTTAAGGTCAGATAATAAGGAAGTCTTTACGTAAAAAAATAATTTTATATACTTAATCTCTAAATATACAATAATTTTATTAATACAGAATAAAAAAAATGGTTTTTTTATTATAAAAGTTGAATTAGGTCTTTAAACTCCCAATTTTACTGTAAATTACATGCAGTTAGAAATATAAATTTTCGGTAATTTGCAAATTTAGTCGTCAGATGACTTAACAGACAGACACTTCCGGTTAGACAGCCTTTTACTTTTCTAATTTATTTTACTTTTTTTAGCAAATATTACAAATTCAAGATTTAATTTATGTGTCGGTAAAATTGGCATGGTTTTATTGTAATTGCTATGCCGGATTGGCATGTTGATAAAAACAATAACAAAAAATATCATATTCATTTTTTATTTGAGAATATTTTATATTTTTAAAAAATAATTAGTTTTAGATGAAATATTTGAAAATTAATGAATTGATTGAGAATAATGATCTTTGGATTAAAGAGAAATTAGAGGAAGATAAAGATTATTTTATAAAACTTTCTGAAGACCAAACTCCGAGATATTTAATGATTAGTTGTTCGGACAGCAGAGTACCGTTGAACTCATTAGTAAAAGCTGAACCGGGCGAGATATTTATTCATCGAAATATTGCTAATCAGGTAAACATAACAGATATTAATTTTTTATCTGTTTTGGAATATTCTATTGAATATTTATTTATTAAACATATTATTATTGTAGGTCATTATAGTTGCGGAGGTATTGCTGCTGCTGTAGATGGCGTAGATCAAGGTCTTGTTGAAAATTGGATATCGCCCGTTAATGATTTATATAATAAAAATATTGTTGAATTATCTCAGATTAATGATGCTCAAAAAAGACTTGATCGTTTGTCAGAGATTAATGCAATTGAGCAAGCTAAAAATATTATAAAAACTCCTGTATATCAACGTTCTTTGAAAAATAAAAAATTTCCGATGATTCATGCCTGGATTTTTGATATTTATACGGGAAAAATTATTAAACAAGATTTAAAGAAAGAACAATTGATTAGAGACGGTTTATTACCTGATTATTATTTAACTCATATTGAAACCAATAAAACATATTATGAATAGATATTACAGATTTTTTACTGCAAGTTTATTGCTTCTTTTCTCTTTTAATTTTTATGCACAAGATAAAGCAGGAATTGATTTTACAGAACTTGATAAATATTTAAATAAGGCATTGAATGAATGGCAAATACCCGGAATGGCAGTAGCCATTGTACAAGGGGATTCAATTGTTTTTGCAAAAGGTTACGGTATAAGAGAATTCGGCAAAGAAGATAAAGTCGATACAAAAACTTTATTTGCAACAGCATCGAATACAAAATCATTTACTTCCGGAGCTTTATCTAAATTGGTTGATCAAGGAAAAATTTCTTGGGATGATAAAGTGACAGATTATTTGCCTTGGTTCAGGATGTATAATAATTATGTAACAGGAGAAATGACAATTCGTGATTTGCTGTGTCACAGAAGCGGTTTAAAAACGTTCAGTGGTGATTTATTATGGTATGAAACTAATTATACAAGTAGAGAAGTTATTGAAAGAGCGCAATATTTAAAACCTGAATACGGTTTTAGAACTCATTTCGGATATTCAAACATTATGTTTTCTGCAGCAGGAGAAATTATTCCTGCGGTAACAGGTTTAACTTGGGAAGATTATATCAGAAATAATTTTTTCGAGAAATTGGATATGAAAAATTCTTTGCTTTCTGTTTCTGAATTGGAAGGGAAAACAAATATTGCAATTCCGCATCATATTGAAGCCGGTAAAGATCCGCTCCCTATAAAATATATGTCATGGGATAATGTGGCTCCGGCAGCTGCGATAATTTCTAATGTGGAAGATATGAGTAAATGGTTAATTTTGCAAATGAATGAAGGTATTTATAAAAATGACACAATACTTGATGAAATGCAAATTTGGGAAATGCAATCAACTCAAACACCTGATAATTCAAGTAAAGGATGGTTAAATTATTTTCCTACAAAACATTTTAGTTCTTATGGATTAGGATGGTCATTATTTGATTATCAGGGTGTAAAAGTTGTAAATCACGGAGGTGGTGCTGACGGTATGATTTCTCAAACTATGTATGTGCCTGAAAAAGATTTTGGAATGGTGGTTTTAACGAACAATATAAATTATTTACCGACAGCGTTAATGTACTATATTATAGATGATTATTTCGGAGAGACTGCAAAAGACTGGAGTAAGTTTTATATGAGAGTGTATAAGTACGGCAAAAAAAAGGATAAAAATGATGAAGAGGAAAAGTATAAGAACAGAGTTTTAAATACAAAACCAAGTTTAAAATTATCTGGTTATACAGGAACCTATGGCGGTGATTTATACGGCAACGCAGAAGTAACAATAGAAGACGGTCATTTAGTTCTTGACTTTTTACCTTCACAGGTATTAATTGGTGATTTATCTCATTGGCATTATAATACTTTTATAATAAAGTTAAAAAATTCACCAACCCTACCTGAAGGAACAGTCAATTTTGTTATTGGAATTGACGGAAAGGTTGAAGAACTTAAAGTTGATATACCTAATCCGGATTTTCATTTCACGGAATTAGAGTTTAAGAAGTTGGACTAAGGCATTGTAATTAAATAACCTGTGCATTTACACTTGTTCTTTTTAATTTTTATTTCGTTATAAAAACTTTAAATAAACTGTGGCTATTCGCAGTTTTTATGCCTTGTAAAAATTAAAAATAACTACGTCTATTCTGCACACTTTATTTAATTACAAAGCCTAAATAAAAATGAAGACAGCTTATTGCTGTCTTTTTTTATACTGTTTGATATTTTGATATATCAAATCCGTTTAAAAGTTCTTTAACATTCATCTGTTTTTTTCCTTGAATTTGAAGTGCTTTAAGACTTATATATCCGTCTCTTGTTGCTATATTAATATAAGTTTTATTATCTGAAATAATTGAACCCGGCAAGAAATTATGTTCCTCTGAAATTTTTTCTGTTAAAAACATTTTCACAGAGATTATATTTTCAGATCCGACATTTACCATTTTCGTCCAAGCTGTCGGGTAGGGGCTCATGCCTCTGATAAAATTATAAACGTTACCGGCAGATTGATCCCAATTGATTTCACAATTTTCTTTAAAAATTTTATTTGCCGGTTTTAAATTATCCGGATCTTTTGAAAATTGTTTTTGAGATATTGCATTTACCTCATTTTTTATAATTGTTTCAACAGTTTTAACAATTAACTCACCGCCAATAAACATCAACTTGTCGTGAAGTTCACCGGCTGTTTCATTTGGCAAAATATTAACTTTTTCTTGAAAAATGATATTTCCGGTATCAATTTCCTTTTCAATAAAAAAAGTAGTAACTCCGGTTATACTTTCACCATTAATAATTGCATGATTTATCGGTGCTGCACCTCTGTAATTCGGAAGCAATGATGCATGCAAGTTTATTGTTCCGAATTCCGGCATATCCCAAACAACTTCGGGCAACATTCGAAAGGCAACAACAACATTTAAATCTGCTTTTAATGCTTTAAGGTCTTTTACAAATTGTTCATTTTTCAAATTCGCAGGTTGTAATAAAGCTAAGTTATTTTCTGTTGCATATTTTTTTACGGCAGATGCTTGGAGTTTTTTACCTCTTCCTGCCGGTTTATCCGGTGCAGTGATAACACCTATAATATTGAAACCGTTTTTATGCAATGATTTTAAACTTTCGACCGCAAAATCCGGAGTTCCCATGAATATTATTCTGAATTTATCTTTTGTTTTGCTACTCATTTATTAAAGTTTTTAAATATTATTTGCTTCCTCATTTTTGATATTTGAGTCTAAACTTCCTTTTCTTTTACAAAATATTAATGTGTCCTAAAGTGCAATATTATTATTTTTTAATAGTTTTTGCTTTATTTTATTGTCTTTTGAATATTCGGTTTCAAAAATATCAAACATAATTTTCCAAAAAGCATTATTTTTATATCCGTAATATTCATTAATTTCTAATGAAATTTTTCCGGGCATTGTTCCCAAAATTAATATCTTTGCATCAAATTGTACAATCGGCGGAAAAGAATATGAATCCATTTTTATAATAATTTCCTAAAATTATAAAATATATTACAAAACATAAAATGATTAAATTTCGTTTAAAACAAATAAATTGGTGCAAAAAACTGAATTTAATAACTTTCAATCTAATTTAAAATATTTGATACAACCGATGAAATAATACAAAAACAAAGAGAGATTATTTTTTCAAAAACAGCAAGTGAGCGTTTTATAATCGGAGTTGAATTGATTAATTTCGGCAGAATAGTTGTTGAAAGCAGTATAAGACAAAAAAATCCGAATATATCAGAAATAGATTTAAAATTTACAGTAAAATCCGTAGGATGTCCAAAAAGGGACATAAAAAATAAAATAATTTTTAATTATCCACTATAAACAACATAGGCAACAAAAATTTATAATATGAAAAAAAATAAAATAATAATATCAGTAATATTTCTTTTTTCAATAATTGCCTCGTTTACTATTGTAAATATACAAAATGAGAAGAATAAGAAGATACTGGAATTAATGAAACAAAGTTTGAAAACTTATCATTATGAAGATCTTAATTTCGATAATGATTTTTCTGAAGAAGTATTTAATATTTATATGCAAAAACTTGATTATAATAAAAGGTTTTTCACACAAACTGACATTAACAGATTTGCCGAATATAAATTCAAAATTGATGATGCAGTTACCAACGAAGATTTCATCTTTTTTAATATTACAAAAGATGTTTATATTGAAAGAGTTAAGGAGTTAAATAAATACATTGAATTTGCATTAAAGCGACCTTTTGATTTCGATATTAATGAAAATATTGAATTAGATTTTGAAAAAAGAAAATTTGCACATGATAAAAAGGAGTTAAAACAAAATTGGAAAAAATATTTAAAATATTCCGTAATGATAAAACTTGCGACAAAATTAAGGATACAAGAAGATGCAATAAAAGATAATGATACTACATATAAAATCAAGACTTTTGCTGAACTTGAAGAAAAATCAAGAGAAGAAGTTAAAAAGACATATGATGATTGGTATTATCGTATAACTAAGATAAATGAAAAAGATATAATTTCAATATATTTCAACTCAATAGCAGAGTATTATGATCCTCATACAGGATATTATCCTCCGAAAGATAAAGAGAACTTTGATATTCATATATCAGGGAAACTTGAAGGAATAGGAGCAACTTTATCGCAACCAAACGCATATATTAAAATAGTGCGAATACTTCCCGGAAGTGCTTGTTGGAAGCAAGGAGACCTTGAGGTTGGTGATTTAATATTAAAAGTAGGGCAAGGTTCTGAAGACCCTGTAGATGTTGTAGATATGCGTTTAGATGAAGCAATAAAAATGATCAGAGGTAAGAAAGGGACGGAAGTAAGGCTTACCGTAAAAAAAGCAGACGGGAGCATTATGGTAATTCCGATAATTCGTGATGTTGTAATAATTGAAGAAACCTTTGCAAAATCAGCTGTTATTTTTGATTCAATAAGAAATAAGAAAATCGGATATATTAATTTACCTCAATTCTATGCCGATTTTAGTGATAAAAACGGAAGAAGATGTGCCGAGGATATGGAGAAAGAGATAGTTAAATTAAAAGAAGAAAATATTGAAGGATTGATTATTGATTTAAGGAATAACGGAGGCGGTTCTTTAATTGATGCTATTAATATTGTAGGTTTTTTCATTGAAACAGGGCCTGTTGTTCAAGTAAGGTCAAGATACGGAATGCCGCAAATTTTGGACGATAAAGATTCTCTAATATTATATGAAGATGATCTTGTAATTATGGTAAATGAATTCAGTGCATCTGCATCCGAGATTATGGCTGCCGCAATACAGGATTATAACAGAGGGATTATTGCAGGCAGTAATCAAACATACGGTAAAGGAACAGTTCAAAGATTTTTACCTTTTGACAGAATGGTAAAATTTAATAATGATTTAAAACCACTTGGAGAGCTTAAGATAACAACCCAAAAGTTTTACAGAATTAACGGTGGTGCTACGCAATTGAAAGGTGTTAAACCTGATATTATTTTACCTGATGCATATTCTGAATTAGATATAGGAGAAAAAGAACTTGATAATCCGATTAAATGGGATGAGATACCAAAAGCAGATTACGGTATCATTAATTCTGCTCAAGATGCAGATTATTTAAGGTCAGAAAGTTTTAAACGTGTATCAAACGATACTTCGTTTCAAATTATTGATAACTATTCTAAATATCTGAAAAAATTACGAGATAATACATTAGTCAGTTTAAATATTAAAGACTATATGAAAGAAGAAAAGGACAGAAGTATAATAAATAAAAGATTTAAGAATGCAGATAACAGAATGTCAGATTTAAAGTTTTATACGACAAAAGTTGATTCTCTGAAATTTTATTCAGATACTGTAAAAACTGCCGGTACTATGTCATGGTTAAGAGAATTAAAAAAAGATATATATTTGGAAGAGACATTTCAGATAGCTGTTGATATGAATTAAATTAAGGCAACCTATTTCGGTACTATACAGGTTGCTGTAAGAAAAAACTCCCGTTAATTTTAACGGGAGTTTTTAAAATGATCTTATTGATTATAAATAATCCGAAACAAATTGTTTTCCCATAAATTCAATAAAATCTTGTGTCATCTTCTGTGTAATGTTACCTAATAATTTTTTTTCAAAAGAACCTTCAGGCCATTCTTCAATTATTATTCTTCCTTCAATGGCTTGATATAGATCTAAAAAAGAAATTTTTTCCGGTTTCTGTACTAAAACAAAACCTCCGGTTGGTCCTCTCATAGATTTAATATATCCTTCTTTTGAAAGTCTTTGCATCACTTTTGCTACATGATGACGTGATCCTTGAATTTTTTCAGCTATCTTTGTTACATTTAAGAATTTATCTGATTTTGCAATCAAAACTGTTCCGTGCAATGCAATAGATGCTGCTTCTGAAAATCTTACTACTGAACTCATAATTTTTAATTTTAAGATTTATTAATATAATATAATTGATTCTACTGTTTTTTTAAGTGCTAAAATGATATAATGCTATAATGATTGAATCTTTAAAATGATTTCTACCTGTTTTATTAATTACATATAATCCGAAACAAATTGTTTTCCCAAATAATCAATAAAATCTTGTGTTATTTCAGGTACAAAAGTGCTTAACAGGCATTTTTCAAAAATACATGTTTCTTTTTTGTCAAAAGGACATTCTTTAATTATTATTTTTCCTTCGATGGCTTGATAAAGATCCAAAAATGAAATTTCTTCAGGTTTCTTTGCTAATACAAAACCTCCGGTAGGTCCCCTCATTGATTTTATATACCCGTCTTTTGAAAGTCTTTGCATCACCTTTGCCACATGATGGCGTGATCCGCCGATTTCTTCAGCTATCTTTGTTACATTCATGAACTTATCTGATTTTGCAATCAAAACTGTTCCGCGTAATGAAATAGATGCTGCTTCTGAAAATCTTACTACTGAACCCATAATTTTTTATTATTTAAAGATTTAATTTTAATTTTACTGCAATAATAAATAAAAATATGTATATTTATTAATATTATACTTTATAAAAGTATGAAAAAAATGTAAAAATAAAAAATATATAAGTAATTAATTTAACATATACGTAAAATACCGAAAAAAGGTTTCATTTTATAAGATAAAAAAAAATGTTGTAAAACATATTAATAAATTTATTATTCTAATTACTAATTAAAATCATTAATAATGAAAAACAAAATCAGTATTTTTTCAATTCTCTTTGTATTATTTTTTGTATTTGTTTCATGCAACAATGAAGGTTCTGATACGAATAATGATACTGAATTAAACCGGGAAAATGTTATGAAACAAAAAGCCGAGCAATTTATATCTTTTAAGTTAACGGCAGACATTAGTCATTTGACTGATAATCAGAAAAAAATGTTGCCTCTTTTTTTTGAAGCAGCCAAAATTATGGATGAACTGTTTTGGATGGAAGCATACGGTAATAAAGATGAACTTTTTAAAGATGTTGAAGATGAATATCTGAAAAGATTCATTGAAATAAATTACGGGCCTTGGGAAAGATTAAACGGAAATATACCTTTTATCGAAGGAGCAGGAGAGAAACCTGCAGGTGCAAACTTTTATCCTGCCGATATGACAAAAGAAGAGTTTGAGGCATTGGAAGATGAAAACAAAACTTCATTATATACAATGATTAAAAGAGATGATGAAGGTAAATTAAGTGTTGTATGGTATCATGAAGTTTTTAAGGAAAGAACCGAGAAAGTTGCCGAATTATTAAAACAAGCAGCAGAATTAGCTGAAGATGAAGGCTTTAAAAAATATCTAAATTTAAGAGCCGAGGATCTTCTTAAAGATGATTTTTTGGCAAGTGATATGGCATGGATGGATATGAAAAATAACGACATTGATTTTGTTGTCGGTCCCATTGAGAATTATGAGGATGGCTTATTCGGATATAAAGCAGCTCATGAAGCATTTATTTTAATTAAAGATAAAGAATGGAGCAAGAAGTTGGAAAAATATGTTGCTGTGTTAGCCGATTTACAAAAAGCTATACCGGTTTCAGATGAATATAAAAAGGAAGTTCCCGGAAGCGATTCTGATCTTGGTGCATATGATGTTGTATTTTATGCAGGTGATTGCAATGCCGGCAGTAAAACAATTGCTATTAATTTACCTAATGATAAAAGAGTTCATTTAGAAAAGGGCAGCAGAAAATTGCAATTAAAGAATGCCATGAAAGCAAAATTTGATAAGATACTTGTGCCTATCAGTAATCTGTTAATTGCAGAAGACCAAAGAAAAAATATAACATTTGATGCTTTTTTTGAGAATACGATGTTCCATGAAACAGCACACGGTATGGGAATAAAATATCTGATCAATAATCCCGAAACAGAAGTAAGTGCAGCTTTAAAAGAGTTTTCAACAACAATTGAAGAAAGCAAAGCTGATATATTGGGATTATTTTTGGTAACTAAATTATACGAAATGGGTGAATTCCCCGAAAAAGATCTTATGGACAATTATGTAACATTTATGACAAGTATTTTCAGATCAGTAAGATTTGGAATTTCCAGCTCGCACGGTAAAGCAAATATGTTGCGTTTCTATTATTTTCAGGATAAAGGTGCTTTTTCAAGAGATGCAGAAACAGGAACTTACAGCGTTAATTTTGAGAAAATGAAAGAGGCAATGAACTCCTTAACTGAAAAGATTTTAGTAATTCAAGGAGACGGTAATTATGATGAAGCAAAAAAATGGGTAGAGGAAAAAGGAAAGATAGGTGATGATCTGCAAAAAGACCTTGACAGAGTTAACGATGCAGGAATTCCTGTAGATATTGTTTTTGAGCAAGGACTTGAACAATTGGGGATAAAATAAATACAATTAACGTCAAACATAATTGCGGTTATTGCATAAAATAGTATCGTAGTTGAAAAAAAACAGTTGCAAGTTACGGGTTACGAGTTTTTTTGCACGAATAAATTTTACATGCATTTGCAACTCGCAACTCGCAACAAAAAACTCAATTTTATGAACAAATTTACATCAAAAGAACTCGGTTTTTTAGCGCAAATAAATATGACGTTTATTATTTAATTTAATTTTTATTTTAACATCTTATTTTATAAAACAGTCTATAAATTTACCAAAATGAAAAAAACAACTTTTATTATCTTGTTAATTACTATGTTATCATTAACCGTTTTTTCACAAAAAGATGTAAACGGTGTTGTTATTGCAGATACTTCAAATTTTAAACTGATAAAAGTATGGGGAACTCATTACGAAAGAGGATATGCCGTTGGTTATTTGGATGGTGACAGAATGCTTAATTTATACAATAATTATATTGTACCTAATCTAAGTCAAGCAGGTATTGATACTTTGAAAAAATATATTGAAGAAGAAAAGCATTTTGTAATAGCTCAAAAATATCATGACGAAGCTCAAGGAATGGTTGACGGAATTAATGATGCAGGTTTCGGAACAAAAGATTTTAATTATTTAGATGTTTTGGCGGCAAATACTTTTTTTGATTTTAAAGGATTCTCCGGTAAACAAAAAAACGATATTGATTTTGGTTGTTCATCTTTAATGAGTTGGGGT
>JAUVIG010000639.1 GCA_030592825.1 Chlorobiota bacterium
GATGAACGTGAAGCACATAAGCTGCAAACAATGATCAGTGAGAGCGAAAAGGAAAAAACCTCACAAGGATCAGAAAGTTTTATTTCAAAAATCTTTGATTTTCTGCACGATATGTTCAGTATCAGTGAAGGAACGAATATAGGCGGAACCGTTCAAATTATTAAACGAGATATTGTTTTTAAAGGCAGGAGTATTTGGATTTTAATTGCTTCTATCTTTATTGCTTCAGTCGGCTTAAATCAAAACTCAACAGCCGTTGTAATCGGAGCTATGCTAATTTCTCCTTTGATGGGTCCGATATTGGGTGTTGGCCTGTCTGTCGGAACCAACGATTGGTACACCTTAAAACGTTCCTTAAAGTTCTTTTTGATTTCGATAATCGTTAGTATATTAACGTCAACTATATACTTTTTGATTACACCTTTGAAAGAAGCGTCTTCTGAATTGTTGGCAAGAACAGAACCAACCTTGTTGGATGTTTTGGTTGCTGTATTTGGCGGAATGGCCGGTATAATTGCAGGTTCAGGCAGGGAAAAATCAAATGTTATCCCCGGTGTTGCTATTGCCACTGCTTTAATGCCTCCCTTATGTACAGCGGGGTACGGATTAGCAACTTCTCAATACTCGTTTTTCATTGGTGCTCTGTATCTGTTTTTTATTAATTCTGTGTTTATCAGTTTATCAACCTTTATTGCCGTTAAATATTTACGATTTCCCGTAATGAATTATGTAAGTCCTGAACGGGAGAAGAAATTTAGATTATACATTATTATATTTGTTATTTTGATCATACTTCCAAGTGCAAATATTTTTTGGAATGTGATACAAGAATCAAGATTTAATTTTAGAGCAAAAAATTTTATTGAAGAGAATTTTAAATCGTATAAATCTGATATTATTTTTACTGATATAGATTATTCAGATACGCTTTCTTATATTGATATTTACCTTACAGATCAGATTTTTTCGGATGCTCAAATACAGGATTATAAAGAAAAGTTGCCGACATACGGTCTGTCAAAAAAATGTTCCGGAATAACAGTTACAGATTCTACTGCATTGAATTTTCATCAGGAAGAAAATAATTTAGATACCATAGTCAGTAAAATTGATAATATCAGCCAAGATATACATAATCGATTAAGAGTCGGTATTTTGGAAGATATATATCATAAACAAGAAGATATTATTCAAAATAAAAATGCAAGAATAAATTTTTTGGAAAACCGGTTGATTGGAATTACACGAGATACATTGCCTTTGCAAAGTTTAAAAAAGGAGTTGGCAGTTCAATACCCTCGAATAGAGCAATTTGCATTTGCAAAAACTATAGAATTAAATGAATCAAATGTATATGATACAATTCCGACTTTACTTGTTAATTGGAAAAAAGGAACATATAACAGCCATATTCGTTTAAAGACAGAAACTTTGGAAGAATGGTTAAAGATTCGTCTAAACTTGGACACTTTAAGGGTGGTGAAGTATTGATCAGTCTGAAGTAATTATTATATCCTTACCCCCATTACAATAATATCATCAGTTTGATCTGTTTTACCTTTCCATTTTTTATGAATGTCACTAAGAATTTTTTCCTGTTCCGGCATAGGTTTTTTATGTATAACTTTCAGAAGTTTTTTAAAATTATTCTTGTTAAATTTTTGGTTATTATTTTGTCCGAACTGATCTGAATATCCGTCAGAAAATGTGTAAAGAACATCTCCTTTTTCAAGCCGGAAATTGTTGTTTTTGAATGGCTGTTCTTTTAAATGTACTCCGATAGGATTTCGTGTAGCTTTAATTTCAATTAATTCTCCGGCACGCAAGATATATACAGGATTGTAAGCACCGGCAAATTGAAGTTGCAAAGAATCATGATCTATTATACATAAGGCAATGTCCATTCCGTCTTTAGATTCAATAGATTTATTTGTTTGTTTCAATGAACTTTTTATCTTTTTTCTTAATCTGTTTAAAATTTCATCAGGTTTATCAAATCGAGTTTTTGTAACAATTTCTCCTAAGAAAGAAATTCCCAGCATACTTAGCATTGCTCCCGGAACACCATGTCCTGTACAATC
>JAUVIG010000035.1 GCA_030592825.1 Chlorobiota bacterium
ACGGTGAAATTAAAAGAGCAAATAAAATCCGAAGAAATAAGGATATTCCTTTGATACACTATATTTTAGAATTCAACAAAGGCGATACGGTAAATATTTTCGGAAAAAGTTACACATGCCCCAAATCAAACAGATTTATTGCTACTTACGACCCTTTAAATTTTAAGCTGCATATTGACGAACTTTTTATTAAAAGATTATCAAAACCGGATATCAATTATGATTACATCATTTTATCAGGTTATCAGATGTTGCAGGAAAAAATACAAGGCAATAACTCCGGAAAAGAAAGGGTTGATTATTCAATGAAAATGGTTGAAAAATTAAAGAAAAATAATCCTGATTCAATTATACATTTTGAAATTGCATCTACCCAAGATAAAATAATAAGAAAATATTTAATTGATACAATTGCAAAAAAGGTTGACAGCCTTGGTTTCAATGAAAGAGAATTAATTGATATATTGGAAGTTATTAATGAAAAAGAATCAGCTGAAGAATGTAATAATGAAACCGGCAGTGTAAATCTGTTTGAAGGTATGATGAAAATATATGAATATACTGATTGTCCGCGATTGCAACTTCATATGTTCGGTTTATATATTACTCTGCAAAAGAAAGGATTTAAAATATCACCCGATCAAAACAGAAAGGGAATGCAGTTGGCTGCGTCAGTTGCTGCAGCTAAAGCAGGAACAGGCAGCACAGACAATAAAAAAAATCTTACTTGGGCCTTTGGAAAACCGGTTTCAGATATCGGACTTAATGAACTGTTTGAACTTCAAAACTATATAAAAGACAGATTCGGTGAAAACCAAATTCTTGAAACAGGCATTTATTCAAACAATTTAATTGATATAATTGCAATTCCGACCATTTTGATTGATAATCCTGTTACGCTTGTAGGTATGGGTGATACTATATCATCAGTTTCTCTAATTTCTGCAAGATAAGCCGGTACTGAATATTATAAACTACTTGTTCTGTACTTGTTTCGGAAAATATAGTCTGTTCCGCACTGCACTTGTTTCGGAATTGTCAATAATTATGTTGTTTATTTAATAAGTTATTACATTGTTTCATTGCTGGATTGCTGGATTGTTAAATTGTTAATAAACAGCCTGTCTGCCGGCAGGCAGGCAATGTAGCAATGAAACAATGTAACAATTTGATACTTTAATTAATACCCGACAATGTCTGCTATTTTCAGAAACTTCCAAAAAAATCTATACTATTAACATGTAAAACCTGTTATTTTATCAAAATTTTATATATATATTATTTCAATCCGCTGTAAGTAATCTGCAGTCTGTTTTTTATATTTTCATTTTAAACAGTATGTACATTTTACAGGTAACAGTTGCATGTTTGACGCTTTAACTCGCATCTTGTAACTCGTAACAGTTTGAAAAGATATATTCTGTTTTTCGAAAAAGTTGGTTTTTTTTTAAAGAGTTTCCTAAAAATGTAACGTAATTTTTTTTGATTTATTAAATGATAATTGTAAATTTAAAGTCTAATTTTTTATTCATCTAAAAAAATATAAAATGGTTAAGCGGTTTTTTATATTATTATTGTTTATTTCCTTAACAAATTTAAGTTTCGGTCAATTCCTGCATCTCGGTGCACGCGGTTTTGTCTCTCCGTTTATTATGATGCAGTATTATAAATACGACGTTACGGTTTATGTTTTTTACTTTTCAAATGATCGTAATGAAACAATCAGATTTTCCGGTTTTGAATTTAGTACTATAAAATCATTTGCTCCTTCTCCGAGTATTTATCTAAGATATGATTTAGGGAATCATGTTTTCTTTCAAACCGACTTATTTTATATGAAATTTTTAAATGAAGCAAAATATAAAAACTCTGTTGATTATAAAGATTATGTTCAAGAATTTAATCCGGACGGAACCATTGATAACCTTGAATATAATTCGCTTGATTTAAAATGGAAGTTTGCAGGCAATTCTCTCTGTGTCGGCTATAAACTATTTAAATCCAAAGGATTACGACCTTTTATATTTGCCGGGATATCAACTATGTATTTACTGGATTTTGAACATAAAACACGAATAGATAATGCTAAATCGCAAATTGATCCGAGTTTAGTAGCTCCTGAACGAGTTTATGAAGATATAATTTTTAAAAATCTTGACACATTTGAATTACTGACGTATCATTATCGTTTTGGTTTGGGATTTAAATATAATGCAGTATCTTTTGATTTTTATACAACAAGCTCATTACCAAATACCAACATTGATATTTATGCAGATAAGTTTAATGAAGGTTTTAATTATGATGGTGAAATAACATTATCAGAAAGAGCCAATTACAAATCAATGATTTCAATGAATTTTTCTTTAAGTATTAATTTGCTGTCATTTAATTTAACTAAAAAAGATTTAAAATATTAACAATAACTTTAAAGCACTTAAAATGAGAAATAAAATATCATTACCAAACATATTATTTTCAGCACTCATACTAATATTTGCGTTTTCGTTATCTTCATGTCATAAAAGAATTGAATTAGAAGAAGATTATGCTGATTACAGAAGAGTTATCGGACCGAAAGGAGGAGTAATAAACTATTACGAATACAATCCTCAGGACAGTATTTCGGAAGTTATTGTTAGTTTGGAAATACCTGAAGATGCCTTAGATTCATTCGTAGTTTTTAACATGTATGAATTTGATGATGAAGCAGCATATGTTGATTTATACAATATTGGAATGGAAACAAATTCTGAATTCCTTTATTTTGTTCCCTTCTATGAATCATACGGATATAATGAACAAACCGTAAACACTACAGATTATCATTTAAGCATTGATTTTGATACACCTGTAACTGTAACATACAATTTATCTTTTTATTACATTGGTGAAGAAGCACAATTATACAGAATAAAGATTCCGAGATTAGATGAATGGGGCAGCGGAGAAGCTAATAATATTTGGGTAAACTGGAATTATCAAGGTTATCCTGACGGTTATGACAAATTAGATTTAACATATCTTATAAACGGTCGTTGGACTGAAAGTGAATATTGGGGCGAAGGAGATATAAGTTTAGATAATTGGGAAGAAGTTCCCGGTTTAATTTATGATAAAACAAATGAAACAGTAACATTTGATATAGATAATACAGATTATATGTATGTTATGGCAGAATATTGGGAATTATAAGAACTTTTTAAAACTATAGAATAAAACATGAAAACTATAAAAATAACTTTATCAATATTATTATTCATTTCTTTTCAGGTAAACGCACAAAAATTAAGTGTACAAACCGGTCATTCTTCAACAATTCTTGATCTTAAATACAGTCCCGACGGAAATTATTTAGTTTCTTCCGGTATGGATAATAAAATTATTATTTGGGATCTCAGATCATCAAAACAGATGAATATATTGAGCGGACATAACGGACCCGTCAGCAGTATTTGTTTCCATCCTAAAAAAAACATTATTGCATCTGCCGGAGATGACAAAACTGTAAGACTTTGGGAATATCCGTCAGGTAAACTTCTTGAAACTTATGATTTTTTTTCAAGGGAGGTTAAAGGAGTAGATTTTAATTTTAAAGGAACAAAATTGGCATGTGCATCAGACTCAATATACATTATAGATTTAAAAGACAAAACATACTTAACACTTAAAAAAAAGGCAAGGAGATTATTTTACACTGTAAAATACAGCAATTTAGACAGATATATTGCTTTTGGAGGAAAGAAAGAATTTAAGATATTTTTATACAGCATAAATAAAGGTAAAATTGTAAAAAAATTTCGAGCTCGTTCTAATGATATTGTTATTGATAAAAAAGATATTTTTTTATATTCAGCCGGAAATACAGGTAATATCATAAGAGTTCCTTTAAGCACTATTTCTGCAAGAAAAAATCTGAAACTTACAGCCGAAAGAAGTTGGCATTCATTCTTTTCTGTTGATGTTAACGATAAATATTTATTCGGTGCAAATAAAACCGGATTAATTTATTCATACAACAGAAAAAGCGGTAAAAGAAAATTTATTCTGAAAGGACATGAGGGACAAGTTAAGACTCTTTGTGTAAGCCCTGACGGAAAATTTTTGGCAAGCGCCGGTAATGATAAAAAAATTAATATTTGGGATATTCAAAACAAAAGAATTGCAAAAACACTGGAAGGCGGAACAGGCAGCATAAATTCATTATCTTTTTCAACTGATGGGAAACGTATGTTTATTGCATATGATAATAATGATTTCAGAATATGGGATTTGGAAAAAAAAGGTGATATTATATACGGAGAATGCCCAAATCCAAATATAATTGAAAGAAATTCGAGAAAGGAATATTTTGTAATGAACACAACCAAAGAATTAAATAATAACCTGCTTTTAATAAAAACAAAACTTAAAAAAGCTGACAAAAGATCAGATAACTTCTTGAGTTCTACAGATAACTTATTGATATTCAATCCCAATTCCGGGGAAGAACCTGTTTTGCTCAAAAGTCCGAGAAATACAGATTATCAATCGTTTTTAATTGCAGACAGTTCTACATTAATAGTCTTTAAAAATAAAAGTACACATTCTCAAAAATATTCTTTATTAAATTGGGAAAGAATAAGAGAACGTGAACAAGTATTTTATACTTATGCATATGTGTACGATATAAAAAACAGAACAAAGAATTCAAAAATTAAGGTAAAACTACATCATAAAAAACAATCTTTTAAAATCAAAGGAGATGTTTATCATAAGCAATTAAGTGAAGACGGTAAAACTTTAATGGTTTTGATTAAAAGAAGAAAAGGAAGAACTCGTTGTGAGATTTTTGATATTTATGGTGAAAAAAAAGAACAATCATTTGATTTTGAAACCATATATCATTCAGCCGGTTTCAGTCCGCAAAAAAGTTTTGTTTATTATATTTCAAACTTAAAAGACAGCATTTATATTTATAACAGAACAGATACAAGTCTCATCAAGTCGTTTTACGGAAAAGGTCCCGTTATTTTTACTGAAGATGAAAAATATTGTATCTACAGTGATAAAGAAAAATTTCTGCATTTATATGATATGACAAAAAACAAACCCGTTTTTAATGTTTTTACAGATCATTTAACAAGCATTTCTACTATTAAACTAAATGTTGAATATAATTATATTACTACAGCAGGACATGACGGTTTAATTAAATTTTGGAATTTTGATACCGGTAAAAATTTGGTTAGTTTGGCTGCTTTTAACGAATCGGATTATATGTATGTAACAAAAAACAACTATTATTATTCCACTGTTGGTTCTATGGATTATATCAATTTTATGTTAAATGAACGATTATATTCATTTGAACAGTTTGATGTGAAATATAACAGACCCGACATTGTTCTTTCAAAACTGCCCTACTCAACTAAAGCTGAAATTGAAGCATATTATAAAGCTTATTTAAAAAGGATCAAGAAAATGGGGTTTAATGCAGATGCCGGAGAGAGTGATTTTAATATTCCGGAAGTTTCTATTGAAAATCTTGATGATATTCAAATATCAACTTTGGAAGATAACATTGTAATTAATATCCAAGCAGAAGACACAGTATATAATCTCAACAGAATTAATATTTGGATAAATGATGTGCCTGTTTTCGGAATAACAGGGAAAAATGTAACAGGTTTAAAATCTAAAATTTATACAGGCGAACACAAAATTTCTCTTTCACCCGGGAAAAATAAGATTCAAGTTTCATCTGTTAATTCTTCCGGTTATGAATCATTAAAAGAAACCTTTTATATTGAATATAATGCTAAAAAAGAAATTCCGAATTTATATCTGGTTTCTATAGGAGTTTCAAAATATGAAGCTGATGAATATGACCTCGAATATGCTGCCAAAGATGCCGGGGATATATCGGAAATGTTTAAGAATAACAAAAAGTATTACAAAAAAATTCATACTATCGAAATATTAGATAATGAAGCTACCAAAAGTAATATCATTAAAGCCAAAGAATTATTGAAAGAATCTAATATCAATGATATTGTAGTGGTATTTTTTGCCGGCCACGGATTGTTGGATTATGATATGGATTATTATTTAGCAACAACAGATATTAACTTCTATGATCCGGCTGAAAAAGGCTTAAAATATGATATGCTGGAAGACTTGTTAAATAATATTCCGGCAAGAAAAAAGATTTTATTAATTGATGCATGCCATTCCGGTGAAGTAGATAAAGATGAACCTGTAACTGAAGATTTAAGCAATAACAAAGATAATGATTCTGATAAGGAAAGAGCCGGAGATCAAAAAATTTTAAACCAAAGCTCATTTGAACTAATGAAACATATGTTTGCAGATATACGTAAAGGAACCGGTTCAACAATTATTTCTTCAGCCGGCGGCGGAGAATATGCTTATGAAAGCGAAAAAACTAAAAATGGTATTTTCACCTATATACTAATCAACGGTATTACTACAAATGAAGCAGACTTGAATAAAGACGGGAATATAATGGTTTCTGAATTAAGAGATTATTTGATGGACAATGTAAGTAAGTTAACTAAAGGGTACCAAAATCCTACATGCAGAAGACTGAATTTGGAATTTGATTTTAAAATTTGGTAGTGCTTTTATTATTTTATAACTGTTAAAACGGTGAATATTAATAAAAAAGCATCTTCAATTTACCTCATCAATCATCTTATTAATTGTACTCTTAGGATCATCAACTCTAAAAATACCTGAACCCGAAACAAAAATATTACATCCTGCTTCTGCTGCTGCTTTAATGTTTTCGAGTTTAATACCGCCGTCAACTTCAATCTCAATATGTGTAGCATCGTTTTCTATAAGCATTTGCTTAAGTTTTTTGATTTTTTCAAGTGAATTAGGAATAAAACTTTGTCCGCCAAATCCCGGGTTCACTGACATAATTAAAACTAAATCAATATCTTGCAAAATATTTTCTATTGAAGAAAGCGGTGTATGCGGATTTAAAGAAACTCCGGCTTTTATTCCTCTTGACTTAATTTTTTGAATAACACGATGAAGATGTGGTGAGGCTTCAACATGTACGGTTAAATAATCAGCACCTGCATCAATAAAAGCATCAACATAATATTCCGGGTCTTCAATCATTAAATGAACATCAAGCGGAACACTTGCAACTTCATTAATAGCTTCAACCACAACAGGTCCTATAGTTATGTTAGGTACAAAATGTCCGTCCATTACATCAATATGTAATAAATGAGCACCTCCTGATTCAACCATCTTTATATCTTTTTCAAGATTTGAAAAATTTGCCGACAGTAATGAGGGAGCTATCTTTTTCATTTTTTTCTGAATTTATTTTTTTTCTGCTAACATTTCAACAACAATTTTAACAATATTTTCAGCTGTTATACCAAAATTTTCATACAAAGTCTTATATGGAGCTGATGCACCGAATCTGTCAAGTCCGATAACCTTACCTTCAGTGCCGATATATTTATACCAAGATAATGAAACACCGGCTTCAACAGCAATTCTATTTTGTTGATATTCAGGTAAAATCATTTTTTTATATTCATCACTTTGCTCATCAAACAACTCAGCAGATAACATTGAGATAACTCTGACTTCAATTCCTTTTTGATTTAAAATATTTTTGGCTTCAAGTGCAATTTCAACTTCAGAACCGCTTGCCATAATTATAATATCAAAATCAACATCTTCACTTATTACATAAGCCCCTTTTTTAGCATTTTCTGCATGAGCAAAATCTCTGCCGTTACGTTCAACATTATTTAAAGCTTGTCTTGTTAAAACTATTGATGTCGGTCCGTTTTTTCTTTCTAATGCAATTTTCCATGCAACAACTGTTTCATTTGCATCCATTGGTCTCAAATTTACCAGATTCGGGATTGCTCTCAAAGATGCCAAATGTTCTACAGGTTGATGAGTCGGACCGTCTTCTCCGAGACCTATGGAATCATGTGTAAATACATAAATAACTTGTAATCCCATTAAGGCTGCCAACCTAATTGCAGGACGCATATAATCCGAGAATACAAAGAAAGTTCCTCCGTACGGAATAATACCGCCGTGTAATGCCATACCGTTCATAATTGCAGCCATACCAAATTCTCTGACTCCGTAATGGATATAATCACCTGAACGATTATTCGGGCTATAGGTTGTTTGACTTTTTGCTCTTGTATTATTGGATGGTGTAAGATCTGCAGACCCACCTATCAAAATAGGAATTTGAACTGCCGCTTGATCCAAAATTTTTCCTGAGGATGATCGCGTAGCAATTTTCGCATTTGCCTCAAATTCAGCTAATTCAATATCCGGGATTTCATTATTCATTACTTTAAGAAGTTCATTTGCAGCATCTTCATTAGAATGTTTATATAGATTGAAATTTGCTTTCCATTTTTCTTCTGCTTCAATACCTTTATCTGCAATATTTTTTGTAAATTCATAAACTTCTGCCGGTACATAAAATTTATCAAGAGATACACATAGATTTTCTTTAGTCAGAATTATTTCTTCTTTACCAAGCGGAGAACCATGCACAGAAGAACTTCCTGCTTTATTAGGGCTGCCGAATCCTATTACGGTTTTGCAAATAATCAATGAAGGCTTATTGCTTTCTTCTTGAGCCTTAATAACAGCTTGTCTTATCTCATTAATATTATGTCCGTCAATTTCTGAAACATGCCAATTATATGAAGAAAATCTTTTTTCAATATCTTCTGAAAAAGTCAAGTCTGTTTTACCGTCAATTGTAATATTGTTTGAATCATAAAACATAATCAATTTACCGAGTTTATTATGACCTGCAAAAGAACATACTTCATGTGATACTCCCTCTTGCAAATCACCGTCTCCCGCCATAACGTATGTATAATGATCAATAATCCGGTTTTCAGAATTGTATTTAGATGCTAATATTGTTTCAGATAGTGCCATTCCGACAGCATTTGCTATACCTTGACCCAAAGGACCGGTTGTTGTTTCAACTCCGGCAGTATCTTGATATTCAGGATGTCCGGGAGTTTTACTTTCCCATTGCCTGAATTCTTTTATATCATCCAATGAAAGTTCGTAACCATACAAATGTAATAAGCTGTATAATAACATACTGCCGTGACCTCCGGATAAAACGAACCTGTCCCTGTTAAACCATTTATCATTTTCAGGGTTAAACTTTAAAAACTCACTAAACAAAACCGTACCAATATCAGCCATTCCCAATGGAAGTCCGGGATGACCGGAATTTGCTTTTTGTATGGCATCAATTGATAAACTTCTTATTGTATCAGCAGTTTTCTTTAAAATATCTTTGTTCATTTTATAAATAATTTTAGGAAGATTACAAATTGTAAAGTTATTTATTATCTTGAAATAACAAAAAAGCATTGCTGACAAAAAAAAACATCCGATTAAAACATCGGATGTTATTTTAATGAAAAATTTTCTATAAAAATATTTTTACACCAATTGTAAGAAATGAAACATTAATTAAATTATTTGTATCAAAATCCAAAATAAAGTATGAATCAATATCAGTTACTTTATCACCGTTAGCTTGCTCTTCAGTTGTTTTGTAAGTGCTGTAATGCATACCTAAAATATTGAATCCTGCTTCTAAAGCAATATTATCACTTACAAAATAATTTGCACCAAGCCCTAAACCAAACCCATAACTCATTGAAGAATATTTCACATCGCTGTCAACTACTCCATCCATATTTTCATTCCACATTAATTCTTTTTGACTTCCTATACCAACAGGAAAATCTAATTCACCAAAAAGATAAAACTTTTCTGCAACATTCTTATAATATCTTGCAAATGGTGAAATAGAAAATGTTCCGTTTTTTGTTACTTGATCAAAAAGATCTGTTCCGTTATCAAAAGCATCAGGAGTAGTTGTTTTTGTATAATCATAACCAACTCCTAAACCTGCACCAATGTTTTTTGTTAACATATAACCAATTCGAGGATTAATATTAAAACCCAAAGCAGATACACCATCAACCTCAGTTGTAGTGCTGCCTACTACAGTCTCTGAAGAACCTCCGGATGAAATAAACCCAACTGATCCTCCGACAAAAAGTTTTCCTCTTTCAATTTGTGCATCAGCACCAAATGCTAATACTACGAATAATCCCAATAATAATTTTTTCATTTCAATATTTTTAATTTGTTTTGACTAAAATTATTTAATTCTTTTAAAAAGTTAAACGTATTATATATATTTAGTAATAATACTTAATTTATTTACCATCTGTTATAATTATTGTTATTGTTGTGATAATTATTGTTATAATTCCCCCAATCATCATCGTAATAATCAGATTTATAATTACCTATATAGTTATTTAATTCTCTTATGCTGCTGCTGAAAGTAAAAGCATCATTCACTCTGTAATAGTTTCTTTTATCAACACAATAATTATATGCAAATTTAGCAACTTTTAATTTTGTAGATTCAAAGCTGAACATCAACAAAATTCTGTAAACTTGCTCTGCTTTCACACGATGCGAAGAAATAGCTTGTTCTGCAATCATTCTTTTATCACTTTCAAAACTTGCATTGTTTAAAGAACGTTGAAGTCTTCCTAAATCTAACAAAGGTCGGTTATAATATCCGTGTCGGTTATTATCGCGGTAATTATTGTTATCACTGTAATTACTTCTAATAGGTGTTACACTGCTAATAACCATCCTGTTATACTTGTTTATCCGAGCACGTACTACTGAATGTTGCGGAATATCAATATTTCCGTTGTAAATTATTCTCAATGCTCCGTAACGTCCGCCAATTCTTTGTTTAACAACTAATCTGTGCGATCCGGGATTAATATTAGATAATCTGAATTGAGAACCTGATAAATCATAAATTTTTCTGTCGAAGATAACTGTGTAAATTGAGTTATTATACATTTTCAAAATCAATTCCGAACTATATCTTTGAGCTTCGGAAGATTTAGGAGCAAATACAGCACCTAATAAAACGAGGGTAATAATTAAATTTTTCATAGCTTTTCCTTTTAATGTTTGATTTATTGTAATCAAATCAATTCATGTGCCAAAAAATCTATATATTGAAGTTTAGCAAAAAAATTCTTTTTTTTTTATTTAAGATTGGTTTATCGGAATACAAGAATAATGATATGGCAACCTCTAATAATTAATTTCTTTCAAGAAACAAATATAATGAACAAGATGCAAGGCATAATTTTTTTGGAATAGCCGTAGTTATTGCAAAAAATTTTAACGCAGTCAGATTGTTTATTATATTTGTTCCCATAGGGTTTTCAGAGGTTGCCATATGTATTAATTAAAATTATCAGCTTTCAAATTTTCGGAATATCATATATAAATTTTGTGCCGCCGGTCTGAATATTTTCAACCCAAATATCACCCTTATGTTGTTTAATTACATTTTTTGCTATTGCTAAACCCACTCCTGTTCCTTCAATTTTCTTTTTATCTACATTGCTGCCTCTGTAAAATTCTTCAAAAATATGCGGTATATCTTCCTCCGGGACTCCTATGCCTGAATCAGAAATAATAATTCTGATAAAATCAACATAATCATATGCTTCTAAACTTATTTTACCGTTTACAGGTGTGTATTTTACGGCATTTAACATCATATTAGAAGTAATTTCTTTCAAGGAAAATCCATCTCCGGTAATAGTATCTATTTTCTCATCAATCTTTGATATTATTTCTATAGACTTTGTTTCTGCATTACTTTCAACCTCTTTAACGCATTCATATAACATATCTTTAAAAGAGAAAGTTTTGCGTTCAAAATCATCACCTTGTCGCATCTTCGTTAACCTTAACAAATCTTTTATAAATTTAATTAAAGCATATGTCCTTCTGTAAGCACGATTTATAAATTCTTGATTTCTCGGATCAATTTCAGCAAAAACTCCGGTTTTCACAACACTTAATGAACTTTGAATTGCTGAAATATGTCCCTTAATATCATGTGTTAATCTAAGTACATATTCATTTTTTAATTCGTCTTTTTTATTCAACTTTAAGATTGCTTCTTCATATTGATCTTCTTGATTTCTTAATCTCGTACCTATAGAAGTTGATATATAAATTAATATATATAATGAAATGATAAATGCTCCTAATGCCTTATATACATAATAAATATCACTATATAAATCAGGTATTGTTACATTTGCTTTTTTAATACAAAAACAATGATGGGGTAAAATATCATAAAATTCAAAAAATGTTAACATTGAGATCAACAGTACTGCAAGAGATGTTTGAATAACTGTTTCTCTTTTTGACAATAATATACTTGCTCCGGGAATATGAAAGAAAAAGGCTAAAAGAAAAGGACTTTCAATACCGCCTAAATAATGTATAAGTATTGTTAAAACAATAAGATCGAAAGATATTTGACAGTTGATATTTCTTTTTAAACGATGATATTGTTTTGTTTTATCTTTTTCCGATATTATCTTTTTTATGTAATACAATCCGATAATATTTTCTGCAAATAATAATAAAGTTGCTGACATAATATTAATCAAGCTTATATCAATTTTTATTAGAAATTTCGCAACTACAGATACAATAATCACCCCAATTACGGCATACCATCTGTTAATCATCAGCCAATTCACTCGTTGAATCAGTTCAGTATTCTTATTTGTTAATTCCTTCACTGTTTATTATCTAATAAATTTCGGATTTCTTCTATCAACTCTTCCGGTTCTATCGGTTTTTCAATATAAGAATCTGCAGGTAACCAATCAGAATCACTCATGGCTGCTTGAAAATTAACTCCTGTTATATCTCCTACACTTGTCAGCATTATGATAGGAAGTTTCTCAAATCCGGAAATCTTTCTTATTTCTCTTGTCATCTCAAAACCTGCTTGGCTTGTTTCCATCATAACATCAAGTATGGCAATATCAGGTTTTGATGATTTGAGTTTTTCGAGTCCTTCTTTTTTACTTTCTGCTGAAACAACTTCGTATTCTGCATTTTTCAGAATAGCAGATAAAGCTGCTAATATATCAAGATCATCATCAACTATAAGAATTTTTTGTTTTTCCATGATTAATAATTTTTACTGTATGATTTGTTTTTTGAAAGCATCTTTAATATTTAAGTTTTGATTTTGTTAAAGCTGTAAAAGATGTAGCTTCCAATTCATTACATAAATTAACATAATTTACGGCTACATGTTCCGGAACCGTTAAAACAACCGGAGCAAAACTCATAATGCCGTTGATTCCTTCTTGAACTAAACTGTTACAAACAATTTGAGCAGAAATAATCGGAACCGTTAAAATCGCGGTTTTTACTTTATGTAAATTAATAATTGATTGAAGTTCATCGGGGCTATAGACAGGAATTGAAAAAAATTTCTTTCTTTTTGCAGGATTAATATCAAAAGCTGCAACAATTCGAAATTTATTACTGATAAAACTTTTATTATTTAAAACCATTGCTCTGCCGAGATATCCCATCCCCATTACAATGATGTTTCTTATTTCAGTTCGGCCGAATGACTCATTAAATACTTCTAAAGCATTATTAATATTATAACCGGCTTTTTTATAACCTTTGATACCGTACAAAGAAAAATCTTTTCTGACTTGTTCCGGACTGACACCGACTTCTTTTGCAATATGATGTGAAAAGACATTATCGAATCCCAATTCTTGTAATCTTAACACAAATAATCTGTATTGTAATAATCTTTTCACTGAATTTTTTACTGTCATTTGTTATTGTTTTCTCAATATTAAATATTATATAAAAATAATATTAATTTTTACAAATTCCAAACGATTTAATAAATATTTTTATACACCTGAAATACAAACTGATACGATTTATTTAAATATGTTTTTCAACATATTTTGAATATTCATTGTTTTATATTTTTTATTCCGGTATTTTTTTTTGTAAATTGCATTAAATTTTATTGTGAAATAAATAACATTAAAATATATTTTTCAATATTTTTGCATGAATAAATTTTAAATCAAAATAAAAAAGTAAATATGGGCTCCAAAAAAAATACAGGGATATTTTTATGTGATCCTTTAAACGGACAAACTGAACATAGAGATATTGAACTGATTACTTCCTATGCTGAAAAATTAACTGACAAGAACAGTGTATTTCATATTTCAAGTAATTCAGTTTATGATCATAAACATATTGAATCGATCATAGAAGAACAAAAATTTGAAAAGATCATTATTGCAGGATATATCCCCGGACTTTATAAGTCACTTTTTACAAAAGCGATGGTAAATATCGGCAAAGATCCTAAAAATATAATCACATTAAGTTTTAAAGAGTATGGAATAAAAGATCATTCTGATTTTGACACAGCTAAAGCACTATTAGCCTATACAGTAATAGATAAACCTTTTTCTGAATTATTCAACAATAAATATATTGGCATAAATGAGAATACGCTTGTTATTGGTGGTGGTATTGCCGGTATTCAAACTTCACTTGAAATTGCCGATGCAGGAAAAAAAGTATATTTATTGGAAAAAACAGGAACAATAGGCGGGCATATGGCAATGTTCGATAAAACCTTCCCTACTCTGGATTGTGCTGCATGTATCCTTACACCGAAAATGGTAGATGTAGGACAACATCCGCATATTGACTTGATGTCTTACAGTGAAGTAAAAGAAGTGTCCGGAAAACCCGGAAACTTCAAAGTCAAGATTCTTAAAAAAGCTCGAAAAGTGGATTTGTCAACTTGCATCGGTTGCGGTTCTTGCACTGAAAAATGTCCTTCAACAATCTTAAGTGAATTCGATTCGGGAACAACACTGAGGAAAGCAATATATATTCCGTTTCCACAGGCAGTACCGAACAAATATCTTATTGATAAAGAGATATGTACATATATTAAGGATCCTTATTTGTTTACAACTGCTACTTTCTCAAAACTTAAAAAAGAAAATGTTCCTGAAGAAATCGTAAATAAATTACAAAAATTAAAAGGAAATTCATACGATTCTGAAACTGACTTTATCACAGCATTAGATAACACAATAGGTACGGATGAAACAAAGAAATATTTTGAACTTATCAATAAGAATACCGGTAAATGTAAGGTATGTATAAAGTTTTGCCCGGTAAACGATTGCATTAATCTTGATGAAAAAGATGAAGAAATTGAAATAACAGTAGGAAATATTGTTGTTGCTACCGGATTTAAACCTTTTGATGCTGAAAGAGCCGACCAATTCGGATACGGAAAACTCGATAATGTTCTTACGTCATTGGAGCTTGAAAGACTTATAAATGCTTCGGGCCCTACAGAAGGAAAAATTACTTTAAGAACAAGCGATAAAAAAGGAAATAAGATATTTGTAGAAGAAGGTGAAGTACCGAAAAGTGTGGCAATAATTCATTGTATCGGCAGCCGTGATGAGAATTATAATAAATATTGTTCTAAGGTTTGTTGCATGTATTCTTTGAAGTTGGCACATTTAGTAAAAGAAAAACTTCCTGATGCTGATGTATATGAATATTATATTGATATGAGAGCTTTTGGAAAAGGCTATGAAGAATTTTATAACAGAATCAATAACGAAGGAATTAATATTATCAGAGGAAAAACTGCAAAAGTTGAACAAATAAACGGAAAACTTCAATTAAGAGGGGAAAATATTCTTGAAGATAAATTGATCGAAGAAAATGTTGATATGGTTGTGCTTGCCGTAGGACTTGAAGCAAGGGATGATGCCGGTGATTTAGCAACAATGTTGGATATACCTTTATCTGAAGAAGGTTGGTTCATTGAAGCTAATCATTCTACAGATCCGTGTGGTACTATTACTCCCGGAATCAGTGTAGCAGGCGTTTGTCAAGGGCCGAAAGACATTCCCGATTCGGTTGCTCAAGCATCTGCAGCAGCAGCTAAAGTAATTCAAAGTATTCTGAAAGGAAAAATTAAAGAAACCATTAAAGATATTAAACTCACTGATGTTCATGAACAATTGAAGGAGATTGATGTAGATTGAAAGAGATTGAAGAAGATTGCTGAAAGTAGGCAGAAAGCAGTCAGCATATTGCAAGCATAAGACAGGTACAGAGAACAATTTAAACACTAAACACCTAAACAATGTAACAATGTAATTCCTAATTTACAAAATTACTATTTCACTAAATTACTAAAAGACATGAGTCAACGAATAGATCCAAATTTTACATTAGAATTAGAAAAATTCGGAATATCTGAAAATAATGAATGTTTTCACTGTGGTACATGTACAGCAGCATGTTCATTAACTGAAAAGGGAGTAATTTTTCCGAGGAAGCAAATCAGAGCAGTTCAAATGGGACTGAAAGATACACTTGCATCAAATGTTGAGCCGTGGTTATGTTATTTCTGCGGCGATTGTAATGAACAATGTCCGCGAGATGCAAAACCGGGAGAATTAATGATGTCGCTCAGAAGATATCTTACTTCAGTTTATGATTGGACAGGAATTTCAAAATTGATGTATAAATCTAAACTGTGGGAATTCATTTTTATATTCCTTATTGCAGCCGTAGTATTAATTCTTTCAATTATATTTATGCATGTTCCGGCTGAAGCTGAAAG
>JAUVIG010000400.1 GCA_030592825.1 Chlorobiota bacterium
GAAAAATTCATAAAAAAGGAATTGAATTGAACCGAAAAGTGCTGGCTGACTTAGCCATGAATCATCCGGAAGCTTTTAAAGCTATTGTTGATTCAGTAAAATAAATGAGATTTCTTAATGATATAAGCCCGATTGTTTCGGGCTTTTTTTATTCTATATTTGTAAAAATTATTTGAATATAAATACGCATTTAACGGATGAATCATTAAGAATAATACAGTATAGAAATATTTTTTTTAAAAATAAACAATAAAAGCACTCAAAAAATGAAAAAATTAACATCTTTTTTAATTGCAATTTTATTTGCAACTGATGTTTTTGCACAAAACAATCCGCTTGAAGTTGAACAATACAAACTTAAAAACGGTCTAACCGTTTATTTGAATGTTGATAAATCGCAACCCAATGTATTCGGAGCTGTTGTTGTTAAAGGAGGAAGCAAGCGCGACCCTAAAGATGCAACCGGTATTGCCCACTACTTTGAACATATTATGTTTAAAGGAACAGATAAATTGGGAACGATAAATTATGAAAAGGAAAAAGTATTTCTTGACAGTATAGAAATAATGTATGATAAACTTGCAGAAACAAAAGATGAAGAACAAAAAGAAAAAATTCAATTGAAAATAAATGACTTGTCAATAAAAGCCGGTGAATATGCCATCCCTAATGAGTTTGATAAAGTAATAACCAAAATGGGAGGAACAGGAGTAAATGCTTTTACTTCTAATGAAATGATTGTATATCATAATTATTTTCCGTCAGACCAAATTGAAAAATGGATGGAAGTTTACAGTGACCGGTTTATACATCCTGTATTCAGATTATTTCAATCGGAACTTGAAACTGTTTATGAAGAAAAGAATATGTCAATGGATAATCCTTTTAATAAACTTTTGATTGAATTAAATGAAAATCTATATAAAGGCCATCCCTATGAAAATACAGTTCTTGGTTCTGTTGAACATATTAAAAATCCGTCATTAAGAAAGATGGGTGAATATTTTGACACTTATTATGTTGCCAATAATATGGCTTTAATTTTGGTTGGTAATTTTGATAAAGAAAAAGTTAAACCTTTAATTGAAAAGAAATTCGGAATATGGAGAACAGGAGATATTCCGGAAATGTCCGAATATACACCTGTACCGTTTAAAGGCAGAAAATTTGTAACAAAACGTTATACACCTGTTCGGATAGGTGTTTTGGCATATCGAACTGTTGCACAAGGACATGAAGATGATGTTCCTATGAAAATCATTGATAATTTGCTCTCAAATGAAGCACAAACAGGATATTTGGATAAATTATATACCGATAATAAAATAATGGGTTCAATGGTAATACCCTTTCAACATTATGATATGGGAGCAAACATGATTATTTTTATTCCGAAATTATTTGGTCAGTCAATGAAAAAAGTTGAGAATATGGTTCTTACTGAAATTGACAGAATAAAAAAAGGAGATTTTACCGATGATATGTTAAATGCTGTAAAAACAAATCTTAAAAAAGACTTTTATAAACAACTCGAAAATCCGAATTGGAGAGGTTATTATATTATGGATGCTTTTATGACGGGCGAGCAATGGAATGAAATGTTAAAGTACCCTGGAAAAGTTGATAAAATTACAAAAGAAGATGTCATTAAAATAACAAATAAATATTACGGCGATAATTATTTTGCCTTGTATTCCAAAACCGGTTTTCCGAAAAAGCATAAATTACCAAAACCGAAATATAAGCCTGTTATTCCAAAAAACTCGGAAGCAAAATCAGATTTTGCAAAGAAAATTGAGAATATGCCTGTTAATCCGGAAGATTTGAGATTTATTGAATTCGGAAAAGATGTTGAGTTTGAAGATATTGCAGATAAGGTGCATTATTATTATACCGAAAATAAAATTAATGATATTTTCAGTATTAAAGTAAAGTTTGGAAAAGGAACTTATGAGAATCCTTCACTTGACCAAGCAACAAGTTATTTGAATAATCTGGGAACAGAAAAAAATAAGTTTATTGAATTTAAAAAAGAACTTCAAAAATTGGGAGCAAGCATTTCTGCAAGTGCTGATAAAGATTATACAATTATCTCAATCGACGGTTTGGAAGAAAATTTTGATACAACATTACTTCTGGTAAGTGAACTTCTTTTAAGTATGAAAGCAGATGATAAGCAGTTAAAGAAATTAAGCAGAGATGCTAATATGAACCGAAAAATGGAGACTAAAGAACCTTATTATATTGGAGATGCTTTATATAGATATGCAATATACGGAAAAAATTCAAAATATCTGAAACGTTTGACTGTCAATGAAATAAAGAAACTTACATCTGAAGATTTAATTGCAAGCCTCAATGATGCTTTTTCTTATGAAGCTGAAATTCATTATGTCGGAAAAAATAATTCAGATGATATTAAAAAGAATATTGCAGAAAAATTAATTATAAAAAAAGATTTAAAAGAAACGAAATCTCCGGTTATTATTCCGCGAATAGAGTTTAAAGAAAGAACCGTATTTCTGTTGAATGATAAAAAACTTATTCAAAGCAAAATATCTTTTTATCAGGACGGCAAAATAGTAAATAAAGAAGATATACCTAAAGCAAATGCTTTTAACGAATATTTCGGAGGTGGTATGTATTCGTTGGTATTTCAGGAAGTCAGAGAATTCAGGTCTTTGGCATATTCGGCGTGGGCAAGATATTTCAACCCCGAACTTTTTGGTACAAAATCATGGTTAAAAGGTTCTGTAAGTTGTCAATCTGATAAAACTCCGGAAGTGTTACAGATTTTTGACAGTCTGGTAACATACATGCCGGAAAAACCACAGCGGACAGATATTATCAGAGATGCTTTGGCAAAATCAGTAAATTCATTCAGACCTTCATTCAGACAACTTTCAAATCCGGTTGCAAAATGGAGAAAACAAGGATATAATAATGATCCGAGAAAACTTTTTATTGATATATACAAGACTTTAGAGTTTTCAGATATTATTGATTTTTATAAGAAGAATTTAAATAAATCACCTTTAATCATAACCATTGCCGGAGATACAGAACGCTTTGAGAAAGAAGAAGTTGCAAAGTACGGGAAAATAATTGAGGTAAATAAGAAAGATATTTTTAATTAATTTCAGACTTTCCAAGTTTTTAATACTTGGAAAGTCTTGCAAATAATTTATATATGAAAATAGCATTAATAGGATACGGAAAAATGGGCAAAGAAATTGAAAAAATTGCCCTTGAAAAAGGTTATGAAATTATTTATAAATTTGATGTATCAAATAAAGATGATTTTACGGTTGAAAATTTACAAAAGGCAGATGTTGCTATAGAGTTTTCTCAACCCGATTCAGCTTACGGAAATTATTTAAAATGTTTTGAAGCAAATATTCCGGTAGTTTCAGGAACAACCGGTTGGCTTGACAAGTTGCCTGACATTAAGTCTCAATGTGAGAATAATAATCAAACTTTTTTTTATGCCTCAAATTTCAGCCTTGGTGTAAATATCTTCTTCAAAATAAATAAAATTTTAGCAAAATTAATGAATAAGGTTCCAGGATATAATGTAAATATTTCAGAGACGCATCACACCTAAAAAAAAGATGATCCAAGCGGAACTGCAATAACATTAGCAGAAGATTTAATATCAAATTTTGATAAAAAACAAGAATGGGTTAAAGAAAATGCAGTTAATGATACAGAACTTGCTATTCGTTCGATAAGAGAAGATAAAGTGCCGGGTATACATACCATAAAATATGAATCAGCCGTTGATTACATTGAAATTACACATAGTGCAAAAAGCAGAAAAGGTTTTGCTTTGGGAGCTGTTTTGGCTGCAGAACTAACTCAAAAAAAATCCGGTTTTTTAAGTATGGATGATTTATTAGATTTTTAGAGTAAAAATTTGTTAATTTGCTATGTAAGTAGTGAAAATTTATGAAGAAATAAAAATGGATATAAAATTAATAAAATCGAACTTGACAGACGCCATAAATCAAACTGA
>JAUVIG010000558.1 GCA_030592825.1 Chlorobiota bacterium
ATACCGATTTAATTAAAAGTGATTTGAAAATTAATTGGAACCTCGACAATAAAGAGCATGATTTTATTTTAAATACAATTATTGAAAATAAAAAACATATTAAATATGATAACAGCAGAGGGGATATTAGAGAAAGTTTGCCTGAAATTAACGGAGAAAGACAAAAAATGTATGATTTTAAAAGAAGTCCTACAAAAACCGAATTAAATTCAGGAAAAATATTTGGAGGTTTACCTTTGAAAGACCCAAGAAGAGACTATAGTAAAACTTATGGTATCTTAAATTCACAATTTGTTGGGTTAATGAATAATAATACACCGGTTCGCATTAAGAAAGATAAATATAATCGAATAGACAATAATATAAATAAAGTTTGGTTTGTTCTGACAATTAAATTTTCTGATAGCAATAAAAATCTATGCATGTCTAAACCATCAGACCAAAAAGGTTATTGTGCTTATGATTTGGAAAGTGCAAAAAGTATTTTTTCATGGTTTTCAATGACAAAAGTTTTATTAGGAAATATTCCATCTTGGGCTAATCAATTCAATATTTGGCAACCAGAAATAAAAAAAGAATTTGCAACATATTATTATGCTCTTTGCTATGCTTTCGCCCTTGCAGAAAATCGTTGCGTTGTTACAAAATTTGAAGCTGATAATCCTGTTAAAGATGCTCCGGAAATTTTTGTTGAGAATCCTTTATGCCCTGCAAATAAAGATGCTTTTTGGGCAACAACGCTTGATGTCAAAGTCACGAAAGAACACGGCATTGCTTTTGAACTTGTAAATAAGATAAAGCAACTTTATAAAACTTGGAACTTAAATTATTGCAAAGGACAATTTTTGTTTAATATAGGTTTAAAAAATGAGCCTTACTTTAAATATTTTGCTTATGATGATTTTCTTACACCATATTCCGGCTTAATACAAATAAGAAAACATGCTGAAATTGAAAATCTTACTGATATTTTAGATTTGATTGATGAAATTAAAGAATTATCAAAAAAAGTAAAAGAAGAAATATATAATTTGCTTGTTAATGAGTTTAAGTATTTTGAATAAAACAATTCGTATAAATCCGTAGGATTAAAATGCTTTGTAATAAATTATAATTGACTATTTTAATATAAATACACTTTATACCGGTAAGCCAAAAATAATTAAAAACCAACCACTATGTTCAAAGACAAAGATTTAAAGCAATTTTCAGAAAAAGGCATCAGCAAAGAAAAAGTTGAGAAGCAAATTGAGAACTTTAAAAAAGGTTTTCCTTATGTTAATATTATTAAACCTGCAACCGGCCTTTTCGGTATTATAAAATTAACCGAAAATGATACCGAAAAATTGATAAAAACTTATGAAACTGTTTCAAATAATGAACGAATTGTAAAGTTTGTACCGGCTTCAGGAGCTGCCAGCAGAATGTTTAAAAATCTTTTTGATTATAAGGACAATACCGTTGATACATTTCAAGAAAAAGGTTTTAATTCAACATATAACTTTTTTAAGAAAATTAAAAATTTTGCATTCTATAACGATTTGAAATCAGCTTATAAGAAAGACCTCATTGAAAATCCTGAATATAAGGAAGTTTTGAAGTATTTATTGGAAGAAGAAGGTCTAAATTACGGTAATCTGCCAAAAGGATTGTTAAAATTTCATAATTATAACGGAATTTCAAGAACATCAGTTGAAGAACATTTGGTTGAAGGTGCCGAATATGCAAAATCAAAAGGAAAAATTAATATATATTTTACGGTATCCCCGGAACATAAAGACAGCTTTAATAAACATATTAACGAAGTCAGAGAACATTACGAAAAAAAATATTTGGCTAAATATCAAATTGAATTTACAATACAAAAAGCTTCAACTGATACAATAGCCGTAAATCCTGAAAATAAACCCTTCAGATTAAAGGATAATTCAATTTTATTCAGGCCGGGAGGACATGGTGCTTTAATTGAAAACTTAAATGATATTGACGCAGACATAATCTTTGTAAAAAATATTGATAATGTTGTACACGACAAACTTAAAGAAGATACTTATAAATATAAAAAGGCTCTTGCCGGATTGTTAATTAAACTTAGAAATCAAATATTTGGATACATTAGTAAACTCAATGATAATGCAGATGAAAACCTGATTATTGAGGTTAAAGAATTCTTGGAAAAAAGATTATTTATTGAACTTGACAATAAATTTAACGAAAGAATAAAAGCAGAAAAAATAAGCTACCTTATTAAAAAACTTAATCGCCCGATAAGAGTTTGCGGTATGGTTAAGAATGAAGGAGAACCGGGAGGAGGTCCGTTTTTTGTTCAAAAAGAGTCCGGATCAGTTTCTTTGCAAATTGTAGAAGGTGCTCAAATTGACATGAATGATTCGGAAAAAGTAAAAGTTGTAAACGATGCAACACACTTTAACCCTGTAGATTTAATTTTAAGCGTTAAAGATTATACCGGAAAAGCATTTGATCTGAAAAAATATATTGACCCGGCAACCGGATTTATTTCAGAAAAATCGAAAGACGGTAAAATACTTAAAGCCCAAGAATTACCCGGACTTTGGAACGGAGCAATGGCAAATTGGTTGACAGTGTTTGTTGAAGTACCGATAACTACTTTTAATCCTGTTAAAGTTGTTAATGATTTGTTGCGGGGGGCGCATCAGGGGATTTAATTGTTTATTGACTATTTTATATTGTCATTTGAAATTGATTAGCTAAAAACATTTTGACATAGCTTATTTTTGCAAACAATGTAATATGATTTTTGCA
>JAUVIG010000478.1 GCA_030592825.1 Chlorobiota bacterium
CAAAATTGCTCATTAATTCTATATTATTCTCCGTTCTGATATTTTCGTCATATTTTCTGAAAGAATCTATAACTTCTTCGTCTTGAAATACATTTTCCTCAAAATCTTCTTTATCAAAAGTATCATTTGTTTTAAAGTATTCTATTGAACGATTTAAAAGTTGTATCCTTTCCGTTTTGTCAATATCAAATTCTTCGGGCAACTGTTTTGTAACAAAATCTTTAGCTATTGTTAAGAATTCTTTGGTGTTGTAATATGCATCATTTAAGGGTGCCAATTTTAAAAAATCGTCTTTCCAATATCGAGCATCGTTTGATCTGTTCAAATTATCAATAATTAATACAACATAGCCGTTTTCGCTGTTTGTATTGAAGATAATACAAGCTTTATCAATTTTTTTAACTTCAAAACCGAAATCGTGCAGTATGGAATAATTTTCTTTTTTTTCATTCATCTTTAAAAAAGGAGAGATGTTTTCTGATTTAAAAATACCGACGGCATCAACAATCTCATCTCCCAAAACTAATGAATTAAGGTAAGCAATATTTAATTCGCCTTCTTTAATATTTGGATGTTCCGATGCTTCGTAAAGCAATTTTGCAATGCTTCGAGAAGATGAAATAAATGAATTTTTATCTTCAAACATCGTTTTTGCAAGTGTATAAACCTCGTTCATTTCGAGATTAACCGAATGTGAAAAACCATAGAATTCAGGCAGTTTAAAATCTTGCAGAAAGTATTGTAACAGATATTCGGTTGTTTCCTCATCTGCCGATGTTAATTCATTTGAAAGCAATAAATTTTCTTCCCGATGTTTATTTCCTATACGGTGAGTAATTAATTGTTCAAGCTCTGTTTCGTTGAAATTAAATGTTGTCATTTTAGAGGTTACTTATAATATTTTTGAAGCTCAAAAGTATATATTTATTTATTGAATCAAGTTTTAAATTAGCAAGATTTGTAAAATACTTAGCAAGATATAACAAATCATATTCATAATAAGTTCATATTATTGTATTAAAATTATAAGTCCGGTTTTCAAACCGAACTCAAATACAAAATCAATTAATTATGAGCGTAAGATCAAAGATTAAGTTATTACAGGCAATTTTAATTTGTTTGTGTTTTTCTCTGAAATTTTCATATGCACAAACAACAATAAGCGGTAAAATTACCGGTGAGCAAGGAAGGTCGATCCCGGGAGCAAATGTTTATCTGAAAAATACCTACGACGGTACTTCATGTTCAGCAGACGGTTCTTTTAGTTTTACGACTAAGAAAACCGGGCAAGCAATACTTGTTGTTAATTATATTTCTTATGAAACTTATGAGCAAACGATAGAGCTTAAGGGAGACGATATTGAAATTAATATAAAATTAGAAGTATCACTAACCCGTATTGATGCGGTTACGATCTCGGCAGGAATGTTTGAAGCAGGTGATGAAAAGAAATCAGTGATACTGAATTCGTTGGATATAGTTACAACAGCCGGTTCAGGAGCAGATATCGTTTCTGCATTGACAACATTACCCGGTGCATCAATGGTAGGAGGCCAAACAGGTTTATATGTAAGAGGAGGAGAGGGCAGGGAAGCCCAAACATTTATTGACGGTATGCGTGTTGCACATCCGTTCTACAGTAGTATTCCGGATATCTCACAAAGAGGACGGTTTTCACCATTCCTTTTTCAAGGAACTTATTTCAGTACAGGCGGTTATTCGGCAGAATACGGGCAAGGTCTTTCATCAGCTTTGATCCTTAATACAGAAGGTCTTCCGCCTGAATCATATACAAGTATAAGTCTTATGACGCTCGGTGCCGGTGCGGGACATAATCATTTATGGGATAAAACATCGCTGGGTGTTTTCGCAAATTACACCAATCTAAATCCATATACAGATCTTGTTAAATAAAATATTGACTGGACAAATTCAGCAACCGGTTATGATGCATCTGTTATTTTCAGACAAAAAACATCAAAAACCGGATTGTTAAAAGCTTATGTTCAATTCGATGACGGAGAGGTCGGGTTTAACAGGTGTGATATGTTGAATTATCCCGAACAGGTTCATTTTAACATTAAGGGCAATAATTTATACTCAAATTTATCTTATAAAGAACAATTAGCAGAAAAATTGATATTCAGTTCCGGTCTTTCTTACTCTTATAACAACGATGATATTGAAAACGGCGACAATAATATAATAATTATTGATAAAGCAGGTATTGCAAAAGCAAAACTTAAATACCTGCTCGGTGATCTTTCAAGTGTAAAACTCGGCGGTGAAATGCAATACCTGAATTTTGAAGATTCTGTAACACAGACTGAAAACTATTATGCAACATTTGCCGAAGGTGATTTCTATCTGACAAAAAAATTGGTTATCCGCCTCGGCCTTAGAGGAGAATATTCTAAACTCGTAAATAAATATAATATGGCTCCGCGAGCATCACTTGCATATAAAACCGGCAATTACGGACAGTTTTCACTTGCATACGGCTGGTTTTATCAGGCACCTGAAAGAGAGTATCTTTACAATACCGGACTTAACAATTATGAACAAGCCACACATTATATTCTTAATTATCAATTGATTGGTGATGAGCGATCTTTCAGGATTGAATCCTATTATAAGATATATGATAACTTGCTTTTATACGGTCAGGAATTCAGTACAGACGGATTTGGTGATGCAAAAGGCTTAGATGTATTCTGGCGTGATAAAAAAACAATTCCGAATGCAGATTATTGGATTTCTTATTCTTATCTTGATACCAAAAGAAAATATTTATATTACCCTGTTGAAGCAATGCCCGACTATGCATCAACACATCATTTGAGTATTGTTTACAAGCATTTTGTCAAATTCCTTTCGTCAAATATAGGTGCAACTTATGTTTTTTCATCGGGAAGACCCTATTATAACCCGAATAATGTTAACTTTATGTCGGATATCACCGGTGATAACCAAAATATCAGTCTGAATATCAGTTGGCTCAGAGCAATCGGAAAAAAATTCATTGTGGTAAGTGCCTCTGTAAGTAATATACTCGGATTTGATAATATTTACGGTTATCATTACACACCCGATGGAAGTCAAAGAGTTGCAGTAACCGATGCTTCAAAGAGATTTTACTTTCTCGGTGTTTTCATCAGCATCGGAAGAGATAATACAGAAGATATTTAAGGTAAGTTATAAAATCCTAATTAGTGTTTGTCTGTAATGTCAGCATTTTTGCAGAAATAGTGAAGGCTTGGATATGTAAAATAGTGAGAATAAAAGTTTTATAATGTCAATATTTTGAATTCCTTAACCAAGCCTTCACTTTATTGACAGACTAATTAAGCAGGACAGATTGA
>JAUVIG010000172.1 GCA_030592825.1 Chlorobiota bacterium
ATACTTGAAGATTTCTCAGAATTAATATTATAGATATTTTTTATAGTATTAATTATTTTTGTTTTGTCAGAATCATTAAGTTGTTGAAAAGTTACATTAATAAAAAACAGTTCATTATTTAAAAAGTGAAAACTTTTAAGGATATTATATTTAGAAAATTTGATATTATAAAAAAGAATAAAATGAGAGTTATCAATTTCAGAGCGCTCTTTAAAAACCGGTTTCCCGAATCGGTTAATAATATTTTTCTTTTTTAAATGCAATAGTTTTGAATTATTAAGAAATGCATAAGGAATTGAAAGAACATCTTTCATGTTAAATATTGACAGGTAATACTCCAAGCTCTGATATTTCAGAAAGTAAGTATAATAATAATAGTCATTTTGATTTTTTCTGTACTTATTTAAACGTTTCATTTTTACCTTTTAAATTATAAGCAAAACTATTACTTATAGGTCAATATTATTTAGGTGAAAACACTTATAAAAACTTTTACATTTAAAACGGTATAAAATACTTATATAGATTTTATTTGATATTTCAATCTTTGGTTAAACTTACATATTCACTTTTATATGGGTGATTTAACTTAAATTTCTAAAAATATTTCAATTAGTATTTTTAACTCTTAATAATGCATTGATTCCGCCCTACATTTGTATCAGAAATTAAAAAAATTATTAACGCATTAATTATAAAGTCATGAAAAAATATATGAAAATCATTTGGATCACGACAATTATTTGTTTCTCGGGAAGCAGTATTGTCGTATTGGGTAATAATTCTTTTCCGAAAAAAGTGCCTGATAAAACTTTTAAAGTAAGCAGTAAATCAAAAACAGTTAAAATGGTAAAAGGACAAACCTACCGTATGAAAATGAAATTAAGAGAAAACAGGTATTATTTTCTTTCGGTAAAAGGTAAAAAAAGTTTGGGTTGTGTTCAATATAAGATCATTAATGCAAATAATGAAAATTCAATCATTTTTGATAATTCTGCTTATGAATTTGATAATAATATGACCTTTTATAATGAATTTGAAAGAGAAGTTATCGTAGAAATAAGAACCATGCCTTGTTGTCTAAGTGAAAATCTCACTAAAAAATACGGAGTAAAATTACTTTTTGCAAACAAAAAACTGAAAAAAAATGAAGACTCTGATATTAACTATAATTATAATTTGTACGCAATTAATTAATATTAAAGCCCAAGTTCAAGCAAATTTTAATGCTGATATAACTGAAGGTTGTAATTCAATTGTCGTTACCTTTGAAAATCTTTCCTCTCCGCCTGCAGGTTTAACATACTTATGGGATTTTGGCAACGGAAGTACTTCAACATTTTTTGAACCTACTGTTGCTTATACGCTGCCGGGAAGTTATACCGTAAAATTAATTGTGTTTGACGGTGTAGAATATGACACATTAATAAAAGAAAATTATATTAATGTTTATTCACAACCACAAGTAAATATTGATATCACAGGAGAAGATATAGGATGTGCTCCGCATAATATTCAATTTCTTGATAATTCACTAGCCGGAAGCGGTTCAATTGTTCAGTGGTATTGGGATTTTGGCGACGGAACAATTAGTACTGAACAAAATCCTTTTCATACATTCTATTACCAAAGTGATTTTTCAGTATCATTAATAGTTACAGATGATAATAACTGTACGGGAATAGGTTCTTATGAGAATTTAATTTCTGTATTTAAACCTGCTGCTGATTTTCTCGCTGATCCTGTTAATTCCTGTATGTCATCATTGGAAGTTAATTTTTATAATAATTCCGAAGGATTTGGTGAATTGACTTTCGAATGGGACTTTGGTGATGGTTCTACATCTGATGAGACTCATCCCGTACATACCTATAATTCTAACGGAAACTACAGTGTAAAACTTATTACTACTGATGAACTGTTATGTTCTGATACTGTGATCAGGGAGAATTATATTGTATTATCAGGTGTTAATGCAGAATTTACAGTTGAAAGAGATACTTTATGTCCGAATGAAGATCTCCTGATTACAAATCTGTCAGAGAATGCAAAATCTTATTTGTGGGATTTTGGTGACGGTACTTTTTCAGAAGCTGAAAACCCTGTTCACAGTTATTCTCTCCCCGGAAATTATGAAGTAACACTGACAGCTGATCATGTATTCGGTTGTGTTGATACATATAGTATTATGATTAATGTTGAAGATGTAACAGCTGATTTTTATTTGTCTGATGAGTTTTCTTGTGAAATTCCTGTATCAATTGAATATTATAATAATTCACAAAATGCAGTCAGTTATGAGTGGCATTTCGGAAACGGTGAAATATCTTATGAAACAAATCCTGTTATTGTTTACAATAAAAAAGGTGTATATTCTGATACTCTTATTGCTGTAAGTTCACATGGTTGCAGAGCTGAAAAAATAATAGAAAACAGTTTGACAATTTTATTACCCCGAGCATATTTTAAGCCTAACATGTGGGTTGATCCATGGGATATTAAAGGCTGTGCTCCTCTGACAGTTAATTTCACTGACGAATCAGTTTATCAAACTGAATATGATGAAATTACTAATTATCACTGGAGTTTTGGAGACGGCAGTCAAAGCAACGAAGAAAATCCTACACATATTTTTAATGATGTAGGAGTATATAATGTGAGTTATTTTTTTGAAACTCAAAGAGGGTGCGTTTCCACATCATATTATGCTAAAGCAAAAGTAGGAACAGAACAAACAGCAGATTTTATTAAAAACTTACCTGATACAATTTGTGCTTCTCAAGCAATTCAATTCTTTGACAAATCTCAAGACAGTACACTGATAAATGAATGGTATTGGAGATTTGGTGACGATGAATATTCATTAATACAAGACCCGGTTCATACTTATGTAGATACAGGATATATGGATGTGAAGTTACAAGCATATTATAACGGGTGCGGAGTTGCTGAAGAAAAGAAAAACTTTGTTTATGTAAAAGGTCCGATTGTCAAAGTTGATTATAATGTAGAATGCGATAATCCGTATGATGCATTCTTAAACAGTAATGCAATTGGCGTTGAAAAGGTATATTGGGATTTTGGTGACGGTTCTCCTGTTGATTCAATAAATATTAATCCTAAACATACATATCCGAATAATGAAGATTATACTGTAAATTTAATTGCTGTAAACAACAGTAATAACTGTAGTTTCTCATCAAGCAAAACACTTTATATAAGAGACATTAAGGCTGATTTTAATATAGGCAACAGTATAGGTTGTGAAAATTTACAAGTTAAGTTAAGCAGTGAAGCTTGCCAAGACGAATATTATTCTTTCGAATCAAGTGAATACGGTATATATCTGTGGGATTTTGGTGACGGTAATAAATTATTAACTAATTCTGTTGAAATATCGCATATCTATAAAAATAAAGGAAACTATTCTTTAAAATTACTTGTTAGTGATATCAGGGGATGTAAAGATTCTCTTATCAAAGAAGTTAAAATATTTAAACCTGAACCGGATTTTAATGCAGATGATCTAATAGGTTGTATGCCAATGGAAGTAACTTTTAATAATTTATCTGAAAGTGATACTGCAATAGTTTCTTGGGAATGGGACTTTGGAGATAATACAACTTCATCAGATGAAAATCCTGTTCATTCTTACGGTAATTTTGGAACTTTTGATGTAACATTAACTGCTGTGGATTTGTTAGGTTGTATAGGAACGATAAATAAAAATAACTATATTGAAGCTTTTAAGCCAATTCCGGATTTTACGGCTGATGATAATACTATTTGTCTTGGTGATACAATCAGTTTTTTTCCTCAAGATACAAGCAATATAATCTCATATCAATGGGATTTTGGTGACGGATCATCATCAAAAGATATTTATCCTAAACATAAATATAAAAATTCCGGTTATTATTCCGTTACTTTAACTTTAATTGATGAACAAGGATGTGATTCAACTCAAATTATTAATAACTTTATCTATATTCAAGATATACCTGTTCCTGAATTTACATCATCCGGAGTTTTTGCTGACTGCTATCCCTTTCAAGTAAATTTTATTGACAGTACTGATAATTCTGATGTAATTGATTGGTATTGGAGTTTTGGTGACGGTGAAACATCATCTCATTTAACAAATCCGATACATATTTATACAAGCCCAGGAAGTTATGATGTCAGTTTGAATGTTATAACCGAAAACGGATGTACGGGAAAACATACAGAATTTAATTATATTGAAATAAAGGGCCCCGTTGCTGTTATTAATGCACCTGATACTGTTTGCAGAAATGAAGAAGCATTGTTTATTGCAGAAGATCAAGAAGATGTGTTTGGTCTGCAATGGATATTTGGTGACGGAAGTACTTCATCTGAAGACACAGCATATCACAGTTATGATAATATCGGATATATGTATCCCATATTACTGTTAAAAAGTGATGATCTGGGTACTTGTGACAAATATCTGACAGACTCATTGTACATTCCACAGCTTTTGCCTGAAATAATTGTTGTTGATAATCTGTATTCAGATTGTGTACCTTTTGAGTTTAATGCATATAATAATTGTACCGAAGCTGATACTTGGTTTTGGGATTTTGGTGACGGGTCATATTCAAGTGTCTCGGATCCTGTTCATACCTATCCCAATGCGAATATTTATACAGTTAGATTAATAATTACTGACAATTTCGGGTGTAGTGATTCATCTGAAGTATTAATTGAAGCTTTTCCGTTACCGGTTATAACTCCTATAAATGACACTTTGATATGTCGAGGAGACGAAATCCAATTAAAAGTATCCGGAGCAGAAAACTATAACTGGTTACCTAAAATGTATTTAGATGATCAATATGCAAATATGCCAAACTCTAAACCTGATTCTACAATTACTTATATAGTTACCGGTACAGATATAAACGGTTGCATAAATAATTCAAGTTTAACTCTCACTGTTCAGCAAGAACCACAAGTTAATATTAATGATACTGCTGTTATTATAGGAGAACAAGTAATATTAGATGCATATTCAAATGATATTTTAACTTATGAATGGTTCCCCGATTATGAATTAAGTTGTAATGACTGTCCTGTAATTACTGCAATTCCTATGGAATCTACTTTATATGAAATTACCGTTACTGATACTGCTGAATGTTTTTCTTTAACTTATGATGTGTTTATTGATATTATTAAAGAATATACAGTAGATGTACCGGCTGCATTTACTCCGAACGGAGACGGAATTAATGATATGGTATTTGTAAGAGGATGGGGTGTTGATAATTTAATTCTTTTCAAAATTTTTAATCGTTACGGAGAAATTGTATTTGAAACTACTGATAAATTTATAGGCTGGGATGGTACTTATAAAGGAGAAATGCAAGGAGTTGAAACTTATACATACTTTGTATCAGTAGAAACATATGAAAATGAAATTTTAACTAAAAGAGGTACAATTAAACTTTTAAAATAACAATTATGAGACATTTCTATTTCATATCATTTATAATAATATTTTTGATTTACGGTAATATCGGTAACAGCCAAGATATCCATTTTTCAAAATTCTTATCTGCACCTCTTATTTTAAATCCGGCTAATACAACAAATTATCACGGTAATTGGTGTCTGATTTCAAATTTCAGAAATCAAGGAACAGGAACACCGGATCCTTATGTAACAACATCTGTTGCATTTGATTTTCCGGTTTATATAAAAAATGAAAGAGCGGGTCTCGGTTTTATATGGATAAACGATAAATCAGCTCAAAATACATTATTTGTAAACAAGTTGTATTTAAGTTCAGCTTATTTTGTCAGAATATCACAAAGATCGTACTTACATATGGGATTACAAGCAGGTTATGTTCATAAAAAGTTTGATTATAATAATCTTACATTTCCGGACCAATTTGACATGACATCAGGTTATTTTAATTCAGACATGTACACAAATGAAGTTTTAGAGAACTCAACATTATCATATTTGGATTTAAATTGGGGCTTAATATGGAGTTATAAAGCTCCGAAATTTACATCAGAAATTGGTGTCGCAATGTTTCATTATAATACTCCTCAAGAATCTTTTTCAACTATTGAAAACAAGTTAAAGCCCAGATATGTTTATCATGCTTTTTTTGAAAAACTTTTTTTGAAAAACTTTTTTATCAAACCAAAAGCTCTTTATGTGAATCAAAATATGGCTTCAGAATTATTGATAGGTTTTGATACCGGATTGCTGTTTCCGGAAAATAAAATAACTAAAAGCTTTTATGTTGGTGCATTTTTCAGAGGAGGATTTATGAGAAATCCGGATGCCTTTATTTTTAAGACAGGATTTAACTATAAGAATTTTGATATTTCATTAGGATATGATCTGGAAGTTCCGGGATACAACTTATTTATATACACCAAGAACTCGTTTGAATTGTCTGTAAGCTTTAGAAGACCGGAGACAAATATTAAAAATAAAACTATTCCGTGTTCAATTTTTTAATTAAATGTAAAGATAAACATATGAAAAAGACAGTAATTATAACAATATTCATAATAACTTACTTTTCAGCCTATAATCAAACCAATGATTTTATGCAACTGAAAGATTGGCAATTAATAGGTTATGCAAAAAGTGCTGAGCGTTTTAGTGATAATTATACGGCAATAGATTATTACAGTGAATATTATAAAAGAAACAAAAATAATGATAAGATATCATTCAAACTTGCAAATTTATATTTTGATGTTAAAGATTATCAAAGGGCAAAACCAATTTATTATGATTTATATATTGGCGGGAAAAAAAAATATTCAAGATCTTTATTTAAATATGCTCAAATATTAAAAGTAGAAGAAAATTATAACAGTGCCGTATATTATTTTGAGATATACAGAGATAATTTATTAATACATGAGGAGAAATCAATGCAAGATTTATATTTTTTCTTAACAAAATTTGAAATTGAAGGATGTGAGATTGCTGATTTTAATGATAAAAATAATAATAATATCAGAATTCGTCCGCTGAATAATTCAATAAATAAAGCTCATAAAGAATATGCTCCTATTATTTGGAATGACACATTATTAATATATTCATCGTTAATGTCTGACACTGTACCTGTTATTAGTGTAGATCAGAATTTTGATTTGCCTGTCGATAAATTTTATGCCGCAAAATATATTAATAATACTTGGCAAGGCGGTTTTAATCCTCCTAAACCTTTTTTTAATTATGACAGCCTTTATTCATCAAACGGAGTTTTTTCGGATGATAATAAACGATTTTATTTTACCTTAAGCAAAAAAAATCAAGAAGGAAAACTAATTAGTTCTATATATGAAAGCAGATATGAGACCGGTGAATGGAAAGCTCCGAAAAAATTAGATGAAAGAATAAATTTAAAAAAATATACATCAACACAACCGGCAATCGGGAAGTGTTATAACAAAGATTTTGACATTATTTATTTTGTTTCCGATCGACCCGGTGGTGTCGGAGGAATGGATATTTGGTATACCGTATATGACAGGCCGAATGATACTTATAAAACACCTGCAAATGCAGGCAGCTATATTAACACGCCCGGAAATGAAATTACTCCTTATTTTGAAAAGTCAACAAAAACATTGTATTTCAGTTCTGACGGTTTAGCAGGATACGGAGGGTTTGATATCTATAAAACAATAGGTGAATTAATTAATTGGACGCCTTCAGAAAATTTGGGATTACCGATAA
>JAUVIG010000323.1 GCA_030592825.1 Chlorobiota bacterium
CAAGAGGTTTGTCAAACTTGTAAATATCAATATATGGAAAATTATTTTTCGCAAATGTCTTATTTAATGATAAATGATATTGAAACATTTTATTTGAGAAATTGCTTTGAACAAAATATTTTTTAGTTTCAAAACTTCCGATTTCGCTTCCTGCACTTAAATATAATCCGCTTTGTGTATCCGAAAAATTATTTAATTCCACCGCTCCGCCTGATGTTCCTCTTCCGTATAATGACGAAGAGGCTCCGGGAATAATTTTTATACTTTCAAAAAATCCGGACTGAATTAACGATAAATCTGTTATTCCGGTTGTTGCAGAATTAATAGAGAAACCGTTCCAATTAACAGATACATGATTTGCTCCGCTTCCGCGTAAAATTATTGTTGACAAATTACCTAATCCGCCGTAAGATTTTATTTGTGAAGATGTTTGTATTGCGAGAAGTTCATCAATTGTAGCGTTTTTATATAATGCTTTTATTGTGCTGTCAATAAATTCTTCGTTTGAATTTTTATAGGCAGATTGTTTTGTTTCAAATTTTATTACTTCGTCAATTCGTACAGTATCTTGTGATTTTATTTCATGATGCAGAAAGATAAAAAAAGTAATGAAAAATATTGTATAAAATAATAGTTTCAAGTTTCTGATTTATAAATTTCAAATTTTGTATTTACAATTCAATGTCGTTTAGTTAAGCTCTGAAAGAGCAAAATATATTAGCGTAGGGCAACGCCCTACGATACTGTGAATATTTTAACCAAGCCCTGTAAGGGTGTAATATTACGTCCTTACAGGGCTTGGTTTTGTTCGCATTATTTAACACAGGGTGTTACCCTGTGCTATTACATATAAGGCTTTCAGCCTTAACTAAACGATATTGATTTACAATTTCACAAATTTTTTTGCATAAGTTTCAGTATTTCCTGATACTCTTAAAATATAAATACCCGGTATTAATTTTTCGATATTAATATTTGAATTTTTGTCTGCCGAAATTTGCAGTTTTCCGTCAAATGAAAATATATCTATTCTTTTAATATCCGAAATACTTGTCTTAAACAGCAAAATATCTTTTACAGGATTAGGACTTATTAAAAGTTCATTTTCAAATTTTGTATTTGTCTCATTATTAATAACTCCCACTGCATCTAAATCAAATCCTCCGGATGAAAAAGCTGTTGGGTAAGGGTCATTTGTTTTATTACCTTCGCTGTCATAACTTGCAAACTCATTATCAATTGTTCCGATAATATCAATAATTTTAATATAGTTAATTTGGTACAAATCAACTGTTGTTCCTGACGTTAAATTTAAAAGTTCGTCCAAATCAAAAGGAGTTCCGTAATACATTATGTATTTCCCGGCAAAATTATGAATATATCTTGCATTAATGTTTTCAAAACTACCTATTTGTGTTTCTGTTTGAAGTTCAGAAATTGCAGGAAACCTGATGTACTCAAACCCGTCTGTACTTACTTCAACAAATGCAAGTTCTAAAAAAGCAAGTTCTGAAGTGTCATTTTCAAAAAAACCGTTTTCAAAAACTGCAAAATCAAAGCCGTTACCATTTGCAACAGGATAATTAAATTTTAAAACTGCCGAGCCTCCGTCACCCATACTCACAACATTCGGATTACCGTCAGCAACACCTGTTGCACAAGTATCAGTTCCGTAACTTACATAACCGTTTTCCGGAAAAGCAATATTCATATATGAGGTAAATATCTCGGCTGAATTTGCCCAGTCAATAAAAATACTGCTGTCTTTATAAACAGCAGTACTTCCGTCAAAACCCGCACCCGGAGCAAAAGATTGTGCTTTTCCAATTATTGAGGAAAAAATTATTATTATTATAAAAAATATTCGTTTCAAAATTGTTTAAAATAATATGTATCCGTCTGACCGCACAAAGATAAGCGGTCTGACGGATTTCATTTTCTGAATTTATTTAACAATTAGTTTCTTTGAAAAAAACTCATCATTATTTTCAATTGTAATAAAATAAACACCTGATTTTAAGTGTGAGATATTTATTTGTTCCTTTTCAGAACTATTATTCTTTGAGTAAACAATTTTTCCTGTAATATCATTTATTTTGATATTTGAATTTGCAATACCTTTTACGTTTATGTAATCTGTTGCAGGATTAGGGAAAACTGAAATATTTTGTTTCACAGTATTTTCAACAGAAACAACATCAGTATATGTTAAATTGTCCAAACAATAGTAATAAGGTGTCATATCATCTGAAGACGTAAGAGAGAAAATCAAACCTTTTACATTACCCAAACTTGATAAATCAACATTTGTCCAATTGTCCGTAATATTATCATCTTGTCCTAAAAAGAAGGCAACCGGACTGTCATTATGACTTCCGTCAGGATTAATACCGATTATTGAGAGAATAAAAAAATCACCTGTTATATATTCATGACCTGTACCATCTTCTCCTGTCATATATTTATAAGCCCATACAGAATTTGTAATACTAACACTTTGAATACTTACCGGCAGATCAAACATCACAGAATCAGGGAAATATGAATATGCAAATACATAAACTGAAGACTCGTTTGCACCGCCTGCGGGAGTTGCATAAGCAGAGTAGTTATTCCAATCTGCAGTTTCCAAATCAGTTTGATTTGAATAAGCTAAACCTGTCCAATATCCTCCATATTCAGAAGAATAATTTACATAAAAATCAGCATCTTCAATTTCATAAATAAAAGTTTCAATTTCTCCGCTTCCTGAATAATCAGTAGATCCGTTATAATAACCGACATCAGGTACAGTTAAACTTTCAAAATCAATAATTGTTTGCGCATTAAGAGCATTAATAAATAATGCGATTAACACAGCTGTTAATAATAAATTCTTTTTCATCATAAAAATTTTAATAATTAATAAATAAAGAAACTTTACAATGTAACATTGCAATAATAAGGCAATGTAACAATGCAAATTAACAACAGTATTAATCCGAAATTTGGGAATTGTTTAAGATGAGCATAGAAGATATGACCATCCGTTAAGCTTTTTCTCCCGAAAGCTTCGGATATTTACCGTAAACAGGCAGGTCTTCTGACTTACTCCTTATTTTGAATGCCTTCCCGTCCCGAATGCTTTCGGGACAGTGGCAAAGAATATTCAAAACATCGAAGAATACAGCAGCGGGAACTGTTGCCGATTCTAACGGCATTCCCTTTTAAATAAACCTATAAGCATAAATTTATTTACCTGTTTCTTCTGCAAATCTAATTATTTATATTCAAAAAAACAAAATTAAAATGCAAAGCTTATTTCTTAACAAGTACTAAACTTTGTATATCAATTTTTAATTATTATAATTGCAATCGATATGTATTGCTATACATATCGGTATTAAAAACATATTTATAAAAACTAAAACAAAATTAAAATGAAGAATTTTCTGCAAAGTTTAATGTTTATACTCTTGATGCTCTTTTTTCTTTTTGCTTGTAATGATAAAAATGAAAATCACAGTGATCTTATTACATCAAATCATTTTTATGATACTCTTGATTTAACCAATGATTTTTATGATAATGCTGAAACAATTGACTTAGCAATTCAACCAATTAGCATAGAAGGAGAAATTGAAAATCAAATAATTACAGATTTTTCCGATTTACCTCTGCGAAGTGTTATTGTTAAAGAGACTGTTATTGCAAAAGACGGAGATAAATTTGTCGGAGCATATAAATATTACGGATACTCTCTTTACGATATTTTAAATAATTTAAAATTAAATAAGAAAAACAGCGAAGAATTTAATCCAATTATTGATTTGTACGTGCAAATAGAAAATGATAAAGGCGAAAAAGTAAACATTAGCTGGGGTGAAATTTATTATCCGAATCATTTACAAGAAATAATTATTGCAAAACATGTTATGAGAATCGTTCCGTCAAAAACAAAAAATTTATGGACGGTACCGAAACAAAGCAAACTGATTGTTGCAAGTGATTTAATTACAGAACGTAATATTTTAAATCCTGTTAAAATCACAGTGAAATCTTATCCGAAATCTTTTAAAACAATAAAAGGTTTAAAGCCTCTGTACTCTTCAAAAATTGATTTATATAATGAAAATGAATTGATTGAAACTATTACTGAAAATCCAAAAGAATTACAAATTGAAACTTTCAATACCATTTTTTATGGTCGCGGAAGGGGAATACACAGTACACAACCATTTACAGGTATTATGTTAAAAGACCTTTTAATTAAACATACAAATTTAACACAGGAAAACATTAGAAAAGGAATATTTTTAATTACTGCAAAAGATGGTTACAGGGGAGTTTTTACTTATAGTGAAATAATAAACAGAAATGATCAATCAGAAATTTTATTAATTTGCAGTAAGGATGATAAAGATATTGGAAATTTCAGGTTATTTCCTGCTTGTGATTTTTTTTCTGACAGAGCAATAAAAGGTATTACAGCAATCTATTTTTCAGTAAACGAAAAATAATCAAGGATTGAAAAACTAAAACTATTAAGAACCTTAATCTTTAGGGATTGTAACGAAATAAGATGTTCAATTTAAAGACAGTTATTTTGTTATAATCCCTTACTCCAAAAAATACAACAATATTGAAAATAGGCTGATAATATTTTACATAAGGATTTTATTTTGTATATTTCGAGTTTTAAAAAAGGATGAAGATTCGTACAAAAATACCTTTGTTTACCA
>JAUVIG010000538.1 GCA_030592825.1 Chlorobiota bacterium
ATTTGAAAGTTAACCCAAATAAAATCAGTCGTGAATAATAAATTTAACTGCCTCTAAATTAACAATTTATATTATAGTTGCCAAATGTTTTATGTGTTTTTTTAACTTCATAAAGTAGAATTAATTACAGCCGGTCAAATTCAGAAAGCTGAACCTTTTCTGACAAGTGCCGAAAAAACAACTAAAAAGATAATTAATGATAAAAATTCATCTGAAGAAGATGTTCAAAATAATAAGAAACTGTCAGGAAAAATATCTGTTGCATTTGTATATATGAATTCATATAAAGAACATCCTGAAAAAATATTTGATTATTGTAAAACAGCAATGGAGAACCTTTCGGATGATGATCCGTTGTGGTATAGTTGGGCTTGGTTTTCTTATGGTATTGCGTATTTTTCAATAGGAGAAATACATAAAAGCATTGAGGCTTACGAAAATGCCTTGGAATATGCTAAAAAAACAGGGAATATCTACCAAATTTCCGGTATTGCAATTAGATTGGCAGAAAACGAGCAACAGTTGGGGCATTATAAATCATCTTACAAAATATGTTCAGATCTTTTAACTTTAATGAAAGAAAGAGGTTATTCGCAATTAGCAAAAGCAGAATGGTCTTTTTCCGGACTTTATTCACTAATGGCAGCAGCACAATTCTTTTGGGCAGATATGGACAGTGCCTTCGAAAATGTTAAAATTGCTTATAATTTATGTAATAACAGCAAAGACATTATGCAAAAAACATTCGTATTACTGAGTTATTCAAGTATATTACATTTTCGCGGTAATACAACAGAGGCAGAAAAAAAATTAAATGAATTGGAGGATATTATGAAACAAAATGAAGTTTCTCCATATTTGACTTATGCTTATGTTTCGTGGAATGTATATAGACTAATTAATATGAATAAACTTGACCAAGCCGATAATGTTATTACGGAATATGGTTTAGGTCTTGATAAAAAAATATCTCACGCAAATGAAATAGCATATATATCTTATGTCAGTTTATTACTTGCACAATATAAACCCGATGAAGCTGAACCACTGCTTTCAGAACTATATAATTTAGCAAACAAAGGAAAAAGACTTGAACGATTGATTAATCTTAAAGTTCTATATGCTGTTTTGTATAAAATGAGAGGTAATCATAAAAAAGCTGTTACATATTTGATGGAAGCCATGGAGTTAGCTTCAGATGAAGATTTATTATTATACTTTGTTTATGATAATGATTATATTATTGATTTATTGAAAGAAATATATAAAATACAGGCTACTGCAAAAACTAAAATTCCCAAAAAGTTTATTGATAAACTTAAACTCGCTATAGAAAAAAATGAAAAACTTAAAAAAAATCATAAAGAATCAAAGTTAAGTACCCGAGAATTAGATACTGTTAAACTTATTGCAGAAGATTTAACAAACCAAGAAATTGCAGATAAATTGTTTATTTCTCTTAATACAGTTAAAACACATTTAAAGAATATTTATTTCAAACTTGAAATAGATAATCGAACCAAAGCAGTAATGAAAGCAAAAGAACTTGGATTAATATAATGTTGAGTCTGCTCCGAAAAACGGTCAGACGGATATACTTGCAAAAATTAAGAACATTTAATAACATATTTTCAGTTAATTAATTAACCCGTCAGACCGATTTTTATGCAAGTTTTGACTTTTCTGACCTGATGTTTGTTAATTCATTTTTGAATATTCTAAATAAAATCACCCTTCAAATCACCCTCAAGGGTGATTTTTTTTTGCAGGATGAGCCTTACCTTTGACATAGGATATAAATACAAAAAAACATGAAAGGTAAAACAAAAATAAAAGTACAAGGACATCTTGATAAAAACCGGAAAGATTGGTTTGAAGGTATGGATATCACCTATGAAGGAGACAACACCATTCTTTCCGGATATGTAAAAGATGAAGCATTTATTCACGGAATTCTAAATCAAATAAGGGATTTAAACTTGAAACTTATTTCAGTTAATCCTGCTGAAGAATAGCATAATAAACATCTATGTAAATGCGGCTATTGCGTAAAACAGCATCGCAGTCAGAATAGAAATTTGTTGCAAGTAACAGGTTACAAGTTTTTACACGAGTTAATTTTATAGGAACTTGTAACTCGCAACAAAAATTTAATTTTATGAACAAATTTATCACCGAATAAACAATTAAACATTAAGCACTAAACTGTTTTTGCCTTTGTATAAGACTGATATTTAATAACATAACTAAATTATTTTCACATGAAAAAATTAATTTTAATAACATTTGTAATTGCCGTGTTCACAACACCGGCTTTTAGTCAAAACCTTACACAAACAGTAAGGGGTACCATAATTGATACAGACAGTAAATTGCCGCTAATCGGTGCAACTGTAATAATACTTAATACCGACCCCGTAATAGGTACGGCAACCGATGCAAACGGTAAGTTTAGATTGGAAAATATACCAATAGGCAGAATTTCATTACAATTATCTTACTTGGGGTATGAAAGCAAAACCATTCCAAACATTGTGGTGAACTCCGGTAAGGAAGTAGTCTTAAATCTAAACATGCAGGAATCTGTTGTAAAATTGGATGAAGTAGTTATTAAGGCAAACAAGAAAAAAGGAGAGGCAATAAATGAGATGTCGCTGATTAGTGCTCGTTCCATTTCAGGAGAAGAAACAAAACGATACGCAGGTGGCTATGACGACCCTTCTCGTATATTGTCTTCTTTTGCGGGAGTAGCAACATCCGGAGCAGAAAACTATATAATTGTAAGAGGTAATTCACCAAAATACATCCAATGGCGTCTTGAAGGAGTAGAAATTACAAATCCTAATCATTTTTCTGATCAAAACTCAATGACAGGAGGAGTTTGTGCTTTGAACAATAATTTA
>JAUVIG010000302.1 GCA_030592825.1 Chlorobiota bacterium
GGCAAAGTTGGATTATCGCTTTATCGGGAAAAGGCTGGTGGCGAAAGTCAAGCAGTCCGCAAGTACATCAGGCAATGAACCTAAAATGGTTTGAGCAACAAGGATTATTTAATTTGTTATTAAATTACAAACTGTTAAACAATTAATTGAAACCGCCAAGTGCGAGAGCATGCTTGGTGGTGTGAGAGGGCGGGGAAGTAATTCCCCTACCTACTCGATTAAGGGTTATGACAAGCTTTGTTAACCGCATTTAGAATATCCGCAAGATTGACAAATCAAACAACCTTCTTGATATACTAAAGTATCAGAGCCGCATTCAGTACAAATTTTGCCTTTTTTAGCTTTTGTTCCGTCAGGGATATACATTTTTAAAGCTCTTTCAATACCTTTTTTCCAAGTGTTAATAGTATCTGTTCCGAATTGCAGTGAAGATATAAGGTTCACGGCATGTTCAACGGGCATACCGTGTCTTAAAACTCCGGAAATCAATTTCGCATAGTTCCAAAATTCCGGATTAAATTTATAAGACAGACCTTCAATTGTTATGTTGAAACCGAACTTATTAGTATATTTAAAATCATATCTTTTAGAACTGTTATCAAATCTTTGTTTTATAATTTTTCCTCTTGTTACAGATTTCGGAATAGGTAAGGCATCAGCTTCTGCACGACCGGAAAATATTTCATACGGCAGACCGTCTTTAATTCCTATAAATGCAATCCATTCTTCATCATTATTACTGAAATGAATAACATCAGCTTTTAATTCTTTTGGTCTTTTTGAATGTTCTTTAATTTCATTTGCAGTTTTTTTCTTTTTTTCTTTTGCGGATATTAAAACACCGTCCCGAGAACCGTCTCTATATACAGTAACACCTTTGCAACCGCTTTTCCATGCTTCAAGATATACATCGCCGACCAATTTAACGGAAACATCTTTCGGTAAATTAACAGTAACACTAATAGAGTGATCGACCCATTTTTGAACACTTCCTTGAAGTCTTACCTTGCTGATCCAATCTACATCTTTTGATGTTGCTTTATAATAGGGAGAATCTTTTATTAACGATTCAATTTTTTCATTATCAAGAAGTTTTACTTCTTCTGAATTTATTCCGTTTGCTTTCATCCAAGTAATAAAATTATGATGAAATACATTGTATTCTTCCCAAGAATCGCCTGTTTCATCAACAAAACTAACAGTAACATTCTGATCATTAGGATTAACTTTTCTTCGTCTTTTATAAAAGGGTAAAAATACAGGCTCAATACCTGATGTTGTTTGTGAAAGAATGCTTGTGGAACCTGTCGGAGCAATGGTCAGCAAAGAAATATTTCTTCTGCCGTGTTCTTGCATTTCTTCATAAAGTTTAGGATCTGCTTCTTTGATACGATCAATGAAAGGATTTTCTTTTTCTTTTTCGGCATCAAAAAGTTCAAAAGCACCGCGATCTTTTGCCATTTCAACAGATGATCTATATGCTTCAACAGCTAATGTTTTATGTACAAGAACAGAAAAGTCCGTAGCGTTTTCACTTCCGTATCTTAAATTTAATGCCGCCAACATGTCTCCTTCTGCTGTTATTCCTACTCCGGTTCTTCTGCCTTTAACGGCTTTTTCTTTGATTTTTTCCCATAAATTTTCTTCTGTTCTTTTAATTTCATCTGATTCCGGATCTGAATTTATTTTTGCAAGAATACCGTCAATTTTCTCAAGCTCAAGGTCAATGATATCGTCCATAATTCGTTGAGCATATCTTGAATGTTGCTTAAATTTGTCAAAATTGAATTTCGCATCTGCAGAGAAAGGATTATCAACATAGCTGTATAAATTAACGGCGAGTAATCTGCAACTGTCATAAGGACAAAGCGGTATTTCACCGCAGGGATTAGTAGAAACGGTTTCAAAACCTTGTTCTGCATAGCAGTCTGCAACAGATTCATTAATAACTGTATCCCAGAAAAGAATTCCCGGTTCGGCTGATTTCCAAGCGTTATTTATGATTTTTTTCCATAATTTACGAGGATTGATTACTTTTTTTGTTACAGGATTATCTGAATTAACAGGATATTGTTGTTGATACGGCTTATTATCAATCAAAGCTTTCATAAACTCGTGATCAATTTTTACGGAAACATTGGCTCCCGTAATTTTTCCTGTTTCTAATTTAGCATCTATGAAACTTTCAACATCCGGGTGTTTAACAGAGATAGACAACATTAATGCACCTCTTCTGCCGTCTTGTGCAACTTCACGGGTTGAATTTGAGTATCTTTCCATAAAGGGAATAACACCGGTAGATGTTAAAGCACTGTTGCTTACCGGGCTTCCTTTCGGACGTATATGAGACAGGTCATGACCAACGCCGCCTCTTCGTTTCATCAGCTGAACTTGTTCTTGATCAATCTTTAGAATGCCGCCGTATGAATCAGCCGGATTTTCTTCACCTATAACAAAACAATTTGACAATGAAACCGTTTGAAATTTATTTCCGATACCGGACATCGGGCTTCCGGCAGGAATAATATATTTAAAATTTTTTATAAGGTCATAAATCTCATTTTCGCTTAAAGGATTAGGATATTTTTGTTCAATTCGGAAGATTTCTTTTGCAAGTCTTCTGTGCATTTCATCGGGGCTCTTTTCGTATATATTACCGAAAGAATCCTTCAATGCATATTTGCTTGTCCAAACACGCGCAGCGAGTTCATCGCCTTTAAAATATTTTAATGCTTCTTGATAAGCTTCGTCAAATGTAAAACCTACTCTTTTAGACACAGAAGAGTAAGTTGAAGTTTTTACTTGCATCCGAATAAATAATTTAATAGTGGTAAAAAAGGTTTACCAAAAGTAGTTTAAATCCGGCTTTAGAAAAAGTCCGGTTATTAAAAAAGGGTCTGTTAATAACCCTTTTCCAGTTGAAAATCAAGAAGTAAATCTGTTAATAACTTTAAATTAACATTTGGTTGTTTTTTTACAGCCAAAACGAATTTGCTGTTTTTTTAGAATACTAACTTTTAAAAAACTTTAATTATCATTTAGAACTGAACTTTGTTCGAACTCCCTCTAACATGGTATCGGTCAGTTTTGTAATATTATATTTGGTTTCTAAGCCCCAATCTTTTTGAGCTTGAGAATCATCAATACTTTGCGGCCAAGATTCAGCAATCGGTTGTCTGAAATCCGGATTATAAGTAATTTTAAAATCAGGAAGATGCTTTTTTATTTCAGCAGTAATTCTTTTTGGTGCAAAACTAATTCCGCCAACATTATAACTTGAGCGAATTTTGATGTTTTCTTTCGGAGCTTCCATAAGTTTAATTGTAGCATTTACGGCATCTTCCATAAACATCATTGGTAAGGCTGTGTCTTCTTTTAAGAAACATTCGTAATTACCTTTTTTTATTGCTTCATAAAAAATTTCAACAGCATAATCAGTTGTTCCTCCACCGGCTTCAGTTTTATAACTTATCAAACCGGGATATCTTACACTTCTTACATCAACATCATATCGATTATAAAAATACTCACACCATCTTTCTCCGGCAAGTTTACTGATACCGTAAACCGTAGAAGGCTCTGTAATAGTCAGTTGGGGGGTGTTAACTCGAGGCGTTGTGGGACCGAAAACAGCAATTGAACTTGGCCAAAACACTTTTTTAACATCTTCAACAACTTTAGCAAGGTCTAATATATTCATTAAACTTTGCATATTGATGTGCCATGCTTGCAAAGGCAATTTTTCTGCATTTCCTGATAACACGGCTGCTAAGTGATAAATCTGTGTAATCTTATGACGAATTACATAATGGATCAGCCTTTTATCGTCCATAACGTCTAATATTGCAGAAGGACCGGCTTTTTTAATATCTTTCGGGATGTCTTTTATGTCTGTTGCATAAACATTTTCGTTTCCGTGAATTGCTCTCATAGCTGTAACAAGCTCGGAACCAATTTGTCCGGCAGCACCAATAATTAAAATTCTTTCCATATTTTTTATTTTTTTTTCCAAAAGTAAACATTCCAAAGGAATGAAAAGCAAAAAATAAAAGAAAAATTGCCGTTTAAAAAAACATTACTATTTTTATATTATTAATGTGTAAAATATTTACTTATGAAAAGAATTATCTTTATTCAAACTTTGATTATATTCCTTTTCTTTTCAAACATTCTTTTTTCTCAACAATACTATAAATTCAAGTGTGATATTACAATTAAAGAGAAAATATCGGAAAAACAATTCTCTCTGTCAAAAGGGAAAATTGAATATAACAAATATACTAACCGAACAGTTCTTAAATTTACTTTCCCTGTAAAAGAAACATGGATTCTCAGCAAAGACAGCCTTACAAGAATTATTAACGGCAAGCTTGATTATCAAATCCAAACAGCACCTTTGCATAAATATTCTGTTTTCAGGTTATTTCTGAAAGGGACACTGAAAAATTACGGTTTAAAAGAATCGTTATACAAAATAATTGAAATTGAAGAAAAAGACAACAATTTGATTTATACAACATGGAAGCCCGAAAAAGAAATAGAAAAGTTTGATTTCGGGAAGGTCGTTCTTGCTCAAAAAGATAATAAACTTAACGGAATTGCTTTTTATGATAAAACGGAAAAACTTATAAGTAAACAGATTTTTAAAGATTATGTGAATTTAAAAGGGCTGTATTTTCCGTCTAAAATTATTCAGATTACATATACACAAAACGGTGAAGAATATAAGATTACTGAATTTAAGAATATTGTTTTGGAATAACAGACAGATTTGAATATGAAACACTCTCCGATAAATCGGAGCAAGCTATATCGGCAAATCGGCACAACAATAGTATAAAAATATATAAAGCCACGAATAAACAAGACCTGTTCCGAACTTGTTTCGGAATCACCAAATAAACAGATAAATGATTAAACACTAAACATTTTTCTCAATACAAACAATTTATTTTAAGCAAGAAAACTAAATTATTTTCGGATGAAAAGACTTTTTATCATACTCCTGCCGGCGGTTTTAGTATTACAAAATCCGATTAAAGCATACGGACAAATAAGTGAGGATATAAACAATTTCGAAAAAATTAAAATTTACAAACCTGAAAAA
>JAUVIG010000495.1 GCA_030592825.1 Chlorobiota bacterium
ATTATTTGAAAAATAAAATCCTACTGTTAAAGTATGATATCCGTTTAATAACTTAAATTTATAGGGATCTTCTCCGGGTTCAAGTTCCAAAAATTCAGAAGGAATAACATTACTAAATCCAAGACCGTAATTATAACCTATTTGAAGATGACTGTAACCAAATCCTAATCCGATATTAATACCAAAATCAAGTGGTTCAATATCATCTTCTTCTGACTTACCGAGTTTCAATCTCGGATTATACATTTCATAACTTCCGTCTGTATCATCCATAAAATAATCAACTGCTTCTTGATCATATTGAATTCCTCTGTAAGCTGCCGAGACATAAGGGCCGCCTGAAGCATACAAATACCCTTCACCTCTTTTGTTGAAAAAATACTTATACTTTATTTCAAGAGGTATATGAATATTATGAAAAAACATTCCGACACTGTCATCATGTGCTGAAAAACCACTGCTTCTTGCATGTATCCCAAACTGAAGATATAACATCCTTTCAATTAAAACATTTTCAAAATTAAAACCGGCATGATATATTTTTCTGAAATTTAACTCTTCTTTATTAAATTCTTTATCATCTTCAACACTATCTGTTCTAAATCTCATATCCGAAACTCCCCCTCCTATAAATATTCCGATATTATTTTGAGAATATACAGAAGGAATTATCATTAAAGTTATTAAAATTAAAAAAAGAATTTTTTTCATATCAGTAAATTTATTATTGTATAAATATTTGCAAATCTTTGAACTAACCAACCGGTTCTGACAAATTTAAATATATTTTATGTGAATTATGTATATTCTTAATTAATCATGTAAAAATAAAAATATATTAACATAATAAAAATTATTTCTTTTCAGTTAGCCAATCTTTTGATAAAAGTCCTAATTTTTGTGCTGACTCAACAGTTTTTTCTGCTCTTTTTACAACCGGGAGATCTATCATTTTTGAGCCTATAGAAATTACACCCAATCCTTTCTCTTCAGCATCTTTAAAAGCTGTAATAATCTTTTTCGCTTTTTCAATTTCATGAGAATCAGGAGCAAAACATTCATGAATCGGAGTTATTTGTCTCGGATGAATACAACCGATTCCTTCAAAACCTAATGCTTTGGATTCTTTTACATTTGCTCTCAAGCCTTCCTCATCAGCCACATCAGAAAAAACAGAATCTATGGGTTGAATACCGACAGCTTTACATGCATTTACCAAACGAGTTCTTGCATATAAGGATTCCTTTCCTTCTTTTGTTCGTTTTACGCCAATATCTGCGGTGAAGTCTTCCAAGCCTATTGCCATTGCAACAATATTTTCTGATGCTTTTGCAATCTTATAAGCATTTTCAATTCCAAAAGCACTTTCAATTATCGGCATTAAAAAGATCGGATAATCAAACCCAAACTTTTTTCTTTGATTTTTAATCTCCTCTTCAACCAATCTTATCTGTTCGGCAGTCTCACATTTTGGTATTAAAAATAAATTAACAAAGTGAGGTACTACATATTTTATATCTTCCAAGCCTTTTGGTAATTGGTTAATCCTCACCATTCTTTCTGCACCGTAAAAATCAACACTTCTCAAAGCATTTCTGACAATAAATCTTGCTTCCTCTTTTTTTGAAGGTGCTACAGAATCTTCAAGATCCAAGATAACCCCATTTGGCTTATGCACTCCTGCATTAAGCATCATTTTAGGAGAATTACCCGGAAGATATAATCTTGAAAATCTGAAAATATCTTTTTTAGTTTGATATTTATTCTCTTCAATAATATCAAGTAAAAATTCTTTATCAGTATCAACAGCTTGTTTAATACATGCTTCAATCCTTGCCGCCAAAACAAAATCCAAAGCTCCGGTATCTTCTATCTTTACATTTGCGTTATCAATATCGAAAAACTTCAGTTCTTCTCGGCATAATTTTTCAATTGAATCACCAAATAATGATCCTACAATGCTTTGAACTTCAATATTAATACCTCCTTCATTTTTCAACTCTAAACTTACAAAACAATCTGAACGTGTTCTCGGTTCATTATTTCCGGCTGTAAAAATTTTATTACTCATTATTTTAAAATTTTCCTGTTACTTCAGTTAATGATATAATGCTAAAATGATATAATGCTAAAATAAAACCTTTCTTATATTGCTTCAATTATATTAATAAAATTGTCAGCTTTTAAAGAAGCCCCTCCTACCAAACCACCATCGACATCTTTTTGAGAAAATAATTCAGATGCATTTGAAGGATTAACACTTCCGCCGTATAATATTGAAGTATTATCGGCAATATTATTTCCGAATTTTTCTGAAATTATTTTTCTGATAAAAGCATGCATTTCTTGAGCTTGCTCATTGGAAGCAGTAACTCCTGTTCCTATTGCCCAAACAGGTTCATAAGCAACTACAACTTTAGAAAAATCTTCTTCACTTAAATCGAATAAGACCTCTGATATTTGATTTTCTACAACCTTAAAATGCTCACCTTTTTCTCTTTGTTCTAACATTTCTCCGCAACAAAAAATTGGAATCATATGATTTTTTAATACTTGATCAAGCTTTTTTATCAGAATATCAGAAGTTTCATGATAATAAGCTCTTCTTTCCGAATGACCAAGAATAACAGCATCACAACCCAATATTTTCAGCATTTCTGCTGATACTTCTCCGGTATATGCCCCTTTTGTCTCTGTTGAACAATTTTGAGCTGCCAACAATAATTTATCACTGTCAATTAATTGATTTATAAATGTAAGGTGTGTAAACGGCGGTGCAATTATTACGAATGTATCATCACGTAATGTAACATTTTTAATTTCTGTGTTGATCGAAGAAGCCAAAGTTACTCCGTCTTCTACAATTGTATTCATTTTCCAGTTTCCTGCAATAATTTTTTTTCTCATAATACATTATATTTTATTTGGTTCTGTTATTTTAATGACAATTATATTTTTTATAAAAATACTCATATGTTTGAGTTAAATGATTTAATGCTTAAATATTTTAACATTGTTGTTATATAGTCAGGAAATAGAGAGTTTGTATAATATTATGATATATTTTTGTAATTTATACTTTATTTTATTACAGCATTGCAGCATTTAATCATTATCGCATTTGTTAATATTCCGATAAATTCGCGGCAGTACCTTTTATTTTATCCAGTTCCTGAATATCAGGAATATTTATATAGTGATATTTATTAAGGATTACTGCATTTTTTAAGATAACAAATCCGGG
>JAUVIG010000260.1 GCA_030592825.1 Chlorobiota bacterium
AATCTTTTTTTAAACAATATACAAATGAAACAATTCAACAACTTATTAGATATAAACACCCCCAACAAAACGGTGCAAGCTGTGTTTTCCGAACCATACCGAAACAAGTTCGGCACAAGATGTGCGGAACAAGTAGTTTATAGTTTTATTACTTCCCTGAATTATAACTCGGAATAATTCCTCGGTTTGAGGCTTTTATAAATGTGAGAATAATTTGTTTCTCTTCTGACTCTTCAATATCATTTTCCAACTTTATTACAGCATCTTTATAATTTAAACCACTGCTGAAGATTAGTCTGTAAATATCTTGAATATGATTTATTTTTTCGTTGGAATAGCCACTTCTTCTGAGCCCGATTGAATTTACTCCTGCAAAAGAAGCAGGTTCTCTGGCAGCTTTTACAAACGGAGGAATATCTTTACCCAATAACAAACCTCCTTGAGTCATGGCATGTGTCCCGATACGAGTAAATTGATGAACTAATGTTCCGCCGCCGAGAATTGCAAAATCATCTACTTCAACTTCGCCGGCTAATTGAACTGTATTTGCCAGAATTATGTTGTTCCCGAGAATACAATCATGTGCAACATGGGAATATGCCATTAATAAACACTTCTTTCCGACAATGGTCTTCATCTTTGCTGCAGTACCTCTGTTAACAGTAACAAATTCCCTGATAATTGTTCCGTCTCCAATCTCTACTCCGGTTTTTTCACCTTTGTATTTAAGATCTTGTGGCATAGCTGAAATTACTGCACCCGGAAAAATTGTTACATCATTTCCGATTACAGCACCGTCCATTATTACAACATTAGAATGAATATGTGTACGCTCTCCTATAATTACATTCTCATGAATACTTGCAAAAGGTTCAATTATTGCGCTGTCTGCAATTTTTGCATTAGAATGAATATTGGCTGAAGGTCTTTTCATTTATTAAGTTTATTTAATCCTACTGTTTTTAATAAACGATTTAATATTTAAATTATTTTGCTTTATTAATTTCAAAAACATTTCACCCTTATTGCATCTTTTTTACTTCCTTACAAATCTTTTTTACAAATTGAATATTAGAAAAATGACCGGGTTTTGAAGCAAATATTTTACCTTTTACACGCATTCCCACCAAAGCCATATCACCGAGAAGATCTAATAATTTATGTCTTGCCGGTTCATTAGGAAAAGTCATATCTTGCTCATTCAAAATTCCTCTGCCATGATACTTTTGATGATCTTTATGAAATAAATCGGCAATTCGATCAAATTCTTTTTGAGTAAACTCTTTTTCAACAATTACTAATGCATTTGACAGATCACCGCCTTTTATTTGATTATTTTTCAGAAGAACTTCCAATTCCTTAAGAAATACAAATGTCTTACAAGGTGCAATTTCATTTTGATATTCTGAAAGAGAAACTAAAGATGCATGTTGCTCACCCATAACTGTAGAATTATAATCTATCATTACATTCAAACTTAGTTCTTCAGCAGGATATGCCGTTATTTGTGTTCCTGTATCGGAATCTGTAAAACTTATATTGTTTTTAACAACAAAGTATTTTCTATTATCATTTTGTTCTTTAATACCGGCTTCAATCAGTTTCTCAACATAGATCTTGGAACTCCCGTCCAATATCGGAGTTTCAGGACCGTCAATTTCTATAATTAAATTATCAATGCCTAATCCGTATATTGCAGAAAGAACATGCTCTACCGTGGCAACAGACGCTCCGTTTTGTTGTAAAACTGTGCTGCGAGATGTTCCGACAACATTATCAACAATTGCTTTAATTTCAGGCTGATTTTCAATATCTGTTCTCCTGAATGTATAACCTGTATTTTCATTTGCAGGTTTAAAAGTTATTTTAACATCCTTTCCGGTATGAAGTCCTGTTCCTTTTAAACTTACGTCTTTCTTTATTGTTCTTTGTTTATCAGACATATATTGTTGCATTGTTGCATTGTTACATTGTTACATTGTAATAAATATTGTAATGTAACAATAATATGCTGTTTTAATTTTTGATAAAATCTTTTTTTTCAGATAGTTCTGAATAAAATTGTGCTATTCTCCCTTTTCTTTCCCTATTATTCTTTCTAAATTATCTATTTGATGTTTCATATCAGGTAATAATTTAAATACTGCTGCTGAACGCCAAAAATTTCTTAATTCTATTGCCGGAATACCTTGTAAAATTACTCCTTCTTTTTTTACGCTTTGAGCAATTCCGGCTTTCGCTCCGGCTTTTACATTATCTGCAATTGTGATATGCCCTGCAATTGCAACTTGACCTCCAATCATACAATTTTTTCCTATTTTAGTTGAGCCTGCAATTCCTGTTTGAGCTGCTATTACGGTATTTTCGCCTATCTCAACATTATGAGCTACTTGAATTAAATTATCAAGTTTCACACCTTTTCTTATTATGGTAGAACCTAATGTTGCTCTGTCAATTGTTGTATTCGCACCTATTTCAACGCTCTCTTCAATTATAACATTTCCGATTTGCGGAACTTTTTTGAATTCGGAAGCATTTTGAGGGGCAAAACCAAACCCGTCGCTACCGACAACAACGCCGGAATGTAATGTACAACCGTCTTTAATAATACAGTCTGAATAAATATTAGCACCGGAAAAAATTATAACCTTATTTCCAATCTTTACATTATCTCCAATATATGTATTGGGATAAATCTTTGTTTGATCTCCAATTAAAGAATTTGCTCCGATATAAGAATTTGCTCCGATATAAACATGCTCTCCGATTTTTGCCGAATCTTCAATTATCGAATCACCGGAAATACCTTCTTTATGAGATTTTTGTTGGTTGTAAATTTCTAATAAAGAGGCAAATGCATGATATGCATCTTCAACTTTTATCAATGTTGATTGAACTTCTTTTTCCGGAACAAAGCTGTTATTAATTAAAACAATTGAAGATTTTGTTGTATAAAGGTATTGTATATATTTTGGATTAGACAGAAAAGAAAGACTTCCTGCAAATCCTTCTTCAATTTTAGAAACAGTACTGACCTTTATATCAGAATCTCCTATAATTTTGCCGTTAAGAAGCTCAGCTATTTGTTTTGCAGAAAACTCCATTTACTTTTTTTTGCAAATTTAATATTTTTTAACAATTATTAAGAATTTGTATCTTTTTTTATACTTTCAAATCGGTTCTGCCATGAATTTGCAGGAGACTCTTAAATTTAACAAAGAGCTATATTGCTTTGAAAATCAAACATCAAGCATCAAATAACAAACAATTACAAAATCATAATACAGCAAAATTGCAAAAAAAATATTTAAAGAATAAGAAACATTAATTAGTGATCTTTGAATTTGTTTTTTTTACAAAAATACACATCCGGTAAAATACAGTAGATTTTAAAATTATATATCTTTCGGATAACAAAGAAAATATTTCTCCACTGTTTTTGAAAGAGCTGTTATATTATCAAGATCAGATGCTTTTGCTATATCAGACATTTTTCCGGATTTATGAAGAATATTAATTCCGGTATCATTATCCGTACTATATGCCTTACTTTTTATTTTATCAGAAAATACCAAATACTTAACATCTTCATCATTAATTTTATACTTATCCGATACTTTTTCCTGTAAGTTTTTTATCTTTTCAAGATTAAATCTTTCACGGGCGATCTCTACCCTGAACAAGTCTCTGTTAATCAAACTCTTGCTGATAACAGATAAAACTTTATCTGAATGATTCATCCATTCTTTCATTGAAACAATAATATCTGAATCATCTAATTTTGCAAATGCCTCTAAAGTAAAATTATCAATTATGTCACTTTTGTTCAACTTTTCTTCGGTATTAAAAAAATATGCCAAAGCAGGTGTAGCATATACACCATTTTTTTTGCTTTCAATTTTTGCCTTCTGAATTGCTTTTTTCATCATTATTTCAGATGCAATTACGGTTTTATGTAAATAAACTTGCCAATACATAATTCTCCTTGCTACAATAAATTGCTCAACAGAATAAATTCCTTTTTCCTCTACAGCCAACTCATCATTAACAACTCTCAGCATTTTTATAATTCGATCTGAACCGATTCCTCCTTCTGTTACACCGGTATAAAAACTATCTCTCTTTAAATAATCAAGGCGATCCATATCTAATTGACTTGAAACAAGATCATGCAAAAATTGTTTCTTATATTCGTTTCTGAATATCTTAATGCCAAGAGATAACTTCCCTTCAAATTCTTTATTTAATTGCTCCATGAAAAAAAGCGAAAGTTCTTCATGGTTTTTCCCGATAATAAAAGATCCTTCAAGAGAATGTGACAAAGGTCCGTGCCCAATATCATGCAATAAAATTGCAATTAATACAGCATCTTTTTCATCTTTGGTTATTTTTTGCCCTTTTCTTTCCAACTCTCTTAAAGCAATATTCATTAAATGCATTGCTCCCAGAACATGATCAAATCGAGTATGAGTAGCTCCCGGATAAACATAATATGACAAGCCTAATTGCTTTAACCTTCTCATTCTCTGGAAATAAGGATGTTGAATAAGATCTAAATGCAGTTCAGAAGGAATATTTATAAAACCGTAAACAGGGTCATTAATAATCTTTATTTTATTTGTACCGTAATGTTTATTCATTTTTTAATTAAATGAGAAATTATCAATCAGTCTGATAATACCGGCATAAACTGCTATACACGCTGTTGTTTTTTCCGGAATAATATCCGGAACACTTTGCAAGGTTTTATTATCAACAATATCAAAGTATTCAACTTCTAAATGAGTATTTGAGTTTATTTCAGATATTATTTTTGATTTCAGACCGGCAACAGAATATTTTTTATAACTGTTGCAATAAAAAAACATGGTTTTCGAAATCAATGATGCTTCGCTTCTTTGCTCTTTATTTAACAACATATTTCTTGAACTCATTGCTAAACCGTCTTCTTCTCTTATAATATCACAAGCAACAACTTCAATATTCAAGTCTTTTAAATAGTTCTCATTCAAATATTTTATAATTGCAACTTGTTGAAAATCTTTTTTGCCGAAGTATGCTTTATCAGGATTAACAATTTCGAATAAGGTTGAGACAATTTGAGCAACACCGTTAAAATGTCCGTTTCTGTATTTTCCTTCCATAACATTATCCAATCCTTGAAAATCAAAAATTCTGTTGTCATCTTTAGGATACATTTCTTCAACTTCAGGGATAAAAACAATATCACAATTAATATTTTTCAATTTTTCAAGATCTTTTTCTTCATCTCTCGGATATTTTTTGAGATCTTTCTTACTGTTGAATTGTGTGGGATTTACAAAAATACTGACAACTGTAATGTCATTTTCCGATGATGCAAATTTAATTAATGATAAATGTCCGGCATGAAGAGCTCCCATTGTAGGAACAAAACCTACAGTATTTTTCAGTTTTTTTTTACCGAAAAGAACTTTATGGAGTTCTTTAATATTGCGTGTTATAATCATATGGCAACCTCTAATAATTAATTTGCATCAAGATTTTCAGAGTTTATCACAGACGATGAAAATTTAAGAAGCACTATCGGGATAATGCAAGAAAATTTGAATAAATATATGATAAACTCTGAAAACCCTCCGGGAACAAATATAATAAACAATCTGACTGCGTTAAATTTTTTTGCAATAACTACGGCTATTCCAAAAAAATTATGCCTTGCATCTTGTTCATTATATTTGT
>JAUVIG010000493.1 GCA_030592825.1 Chlorobiota bacterium
AAAACTTCCTTTTTCTTGTAAAAAATTGTAAATTAGTTCATTCATTTCTATAAATCGTTAATCATGAAAAAATTATTATTTATTTTATTGTTTCTGTTATTCAATTTCACTCTTCTGTTTGCACAAAATATTACAGCTGATACAACTTCTGCAGCTGAAAATTATAAAAAAGGAAAAGACTGTTATAATATAATGCTTTTTGATTCAGCATTTACATTTTTCCAAAACGCTTCCGATATTTATAAAAAGTATAAGTTATGGGATAAATATTTGTATGCTGAATCTGAAAAAGCAAGTTGTAAAAGCCTGAATTTTGATTCTGACGGAGCTTTTAAGATAATCAATAATGCATTCAAGAAGACCGAAAATTCAGTTAAACAAAACAGTTCGGCTTATGCATTTGCATTGTTTCATAAAGGAAAAATATTCCATAATATGAATTTGCCGGATTCTGCATTAGGGTATTATGAACAAGCTTTGAAGATCAGAGAAAATATTTATAAGACCGATAACAGAGAATTAGCAGATTCTTATTATTTTTTGAACAAAATATATTTTTCTTTTTATGATCTTGATAAAGCTATGTATTACAATACTAAAGCATTGAAAATTGCAGAGAAATTGTATGAAGAAGATAATTCTTTAATCATAAATATTTTAAATGATAAAGGTTTGATTGAATTATACAGTATGAAACATCGTGAAGCAGAGAAGATTTTTGAACATACAATAATGTTAACACAAAAAAAATTCGGTGAAGATAATTTTGAAAATCTATATCCGCTTTCTTACCTCGGATTAGTATATCAAGATTTAGGCGATTATGATAAAGCCATTGAAAATCAGAAAGAGGTCTTAAGACTGTCAATCAATAATTTGGGTAGTGAGCATTATTATTGCGGTACGGCTTATCAAAATTTAGCTAATGCATATAATCATAAAATGCAGAATGATATTGCAATTGAATATGCCAAAAAAGCAATTGCAATATTTACTAAAGTTTTTGGCGAAAAAAGTGAAGATGTTGCTGATGCATTAGGCAATTTGGGTGTTGGTTACAGCGATATGAAGGATTATGAGAATGCCTATAAATATTTTATTAAATCATTAAATTTATTCAAAGAACTAAAAGGGGAAGAGAGCTATGATGTATCTCGAATTTATCAAAGTATAGGGGCGATGTATCAAGATAAGGAAGAATATGAGGAATCTGAAAAATATTATCAGTTAACTTTGGAAATTAAGAAAAAAATTGTTGAGGATGATCATTACAGTTTGGCTATGATATATTCAAATTTAGGTCTGAATGAAACCTTATTGAAAAATTATGACAAAGCATTGGAGTATTTTAAAAAAGCAGAACCTATCTTTATTAAAAATTATGGCTTTAAAAGTGTAAATATGGCTATCCTGTATAATAATATGGGTGATACATATAAATTTACGGGAGATATTGAAAACAGTTTAAAATGCTTTCAAAAAGCAGCTTTTTTTAATCATCGAACATTTAAGGATACGATTAATGTATTTGCTGTTCCTTATGCAGAAGGTTATTACAGTTGGCATGATTTATTCAGCTCAATTTTATTAAAAGCAGAATTGTTCTCCACATATCTCGAAAAATTTGATTCTCATACTAAAATTGAATGTTTGAAAACAGCATTAAATCATTATAAGACTTGTGACACAATAATAAACAAAGTCAAACTAACTTCAAGTTCTAAAGAAGATAAACTTTTAATAGCATCGAAAAGCATTGATATATATAAAGGCATAGTTGAAACTTGTATGGAGTTGGTTGATTTGTCTGTAAATGAACAGGAAAAAATGAAGTATTCAGATCAAGCATTTTTATATTCCGAAAAGAATAAAGCATCAATCCTTTTGGAAGCATTGGCAGGTGCAGAGGCACAAAAATTTGCCGGAATTCCTGACAGTTTGTTAAAAATTGAAAAAAACTTACAAATTGATATTTCATATTATAAAAAACTGCTTGCAGAATCTCCTGACAGTACTGAAGAGACAGACTATTTTAATAAATTGTTCAAACTAAACAGAGATTACGATACTTTGATTTATGTTTTTGAAAAACAATATCCTAAATATCATGATCTGAAGTATTCGGGATATGAAATTCAGATATCGGATATACAGAGATCATTAGATAAAAAAACCGCATTGATCAGCTATTTTTTAACCGATAGTTTTACTGTAATTTACTTTTTTTCAAATAAAAAATATTATGTAGAACAAGTTCCGAAAAATGAAAACTTAATAAAACAAGTTTTAAATTTCAGAGAAAATATTTCAAATGCCGACCAATTACAAGATGCATATTCAAGTAATGATAACAGAATAGTGAAAGAATATATCAATGATGCATATGAATTATACAATCAATTGTTTCCCGACAAAATCAGAAAGTTGTTAAAAGGCAGTCTTTTTTCAAAAATTAATAATTTAATCATCATCCCTGACGGACAATTATCGACCATACCTTTTGAGGCATTACATTCTCAAAAGTATACTACTTCATGGACAGATTGGAATAATTCAGATTACTTTTCTGAAATGCCATACTTGGTAAAAGATTATAACATCAGTTATTCATATTCCGCAAATTTATTTTATGAGACTAATCCAAAAACAACAGACAAACCCGAATTTCAAAACATTAGTGAATGGTTGGCACTGGCACCGGTTTTTGATAACGACAGTATTTCCGGAACAAATTTAAGAACGAGACAATTGATAGAAAAGAATTCAATTGATAAATCCGGAAATTTGAATACACGTGCTTGGTTAAGAAACGGATCATATATAACCCCTCTACCCGGAAGTGAAGAAGAAACCAAAGAAATTTTTAATATTTTCGAGAGTAACAATAAAAAAGCCATTTTGAAAACACGTAAATATGCAAATGAAGAATATGTAAAATCCGGAGTTTTAAAAGATTTCAAATATCTTCACATTGCAACACACGGAATGGTCAATGAAGATAAACCCGAATTGTCATGTATTCTTCTCGCCCAAGATACCACAAGTACCGAAGATAATATTTTGTTTTCCGGTGAGATATATAATTTAGAATTAAATGCCGATTTAACAGTTTTATCAGCATGCGAAACAGGCCTCGGTAAAATTGCCGAAGGAGAAGGTGTAATTGGATTAACAAGAGCATTATTGTATGCCGGAAGCAAAAATATTATTGTTTCACTGTGGCAAGTTTCAGATGAAAGTACAAATCA
>JAUVIG010000195.1 GCA_030592825.1 Chlorobiota bacterium
AAATTATCTTTAGAAGACGGTTTGAAGAAGTTGAAGGAATACGGATTAGATTCACTTCCCGGCGGCGGAGCAGAAATTTTCCATCCGGATGTAAGAAATAAAGTTTGTGATGAAAAAGCAACTTCCGGTATGTGGTTAATTATTCATGAAACAGCACATAAAGTAGGTTTGCCGTCAAATGCAACAATTTTATATGGACATATAGAGAATTATTCACATCGGATTGATCATTTATCAAAATTACGTGCTTTACATGATAAAACCGGCGGATTTAATACTTTTATCCCCTTAAAATATCGAAAAGAAAATAACAGCCTTTCATATATCGGTGAAGTTTCTTCAATAGAAGATCTTAAGAATTTTGCTGTTTCAAGAATCTATTTGGATAATTTTCAGCATATAAAAGCATATTGGCCTATGATTGGTAAACAATTATCTCAATTGTCATTATCATTCGGAGTTGATGATATTGACGGAACGATTGATGATACGACAAAGATATATTCTATGGCGGGTGCAGAGGATAAGAATCCTAAAATGTCATCTCAAGATATTATTTTTTTAATTAAACAGGCACACAGAATTCCGGCGGAGAGAGACACACTGTATAATATCATTAATACCGTAAAAAGCAAAGTTTAAACTTTAAACTCTTTTGAACTTTAAACTTTGAACTATTTTGAGCTTTGAACTTTAAACTTTTTTGAACTTTAAACTTATTATACATTCAAATTAAGAAAGAGCCGAAATTTTTTTAATGTCCGATAAATAATCTTTACATTTGACACCTGATTAATCTCTTTTCAATAAATTGTCTTGACTTTAAATATATTATTAAAATATATCGGCAGATTTGTATTTCTGATTCTATTACAAGTTTTATTATTAAATAATATTAACTTAACAGAATACGGAATAACCCCGTTTTTTTATATAATTTTGATCATATTGTTGCCCTTTGAAACCCCGGGGTGGGTCTTGTTATTATTTGCTTTTTTTTTAGGGCTTACCATTGATATGTTTTGTGATACCGGAGGAGTTCATGCTTCAGCATCTGTTTTTATTGCATATATAAGACCTTTAATATTAAGAATGTTAAGTTTAAGAGACGGTTATGCAGCTGAAACAAGTCCTGTTATATTACATTACGGATTTTCATGGTTTTATAAATATGCAGGTATTTTGACAATTATTCATCATTTTGTTTTTTATTTTATGTATGAATTTAGTTTTGCCGGTTTTATGCTTACACTTTTTAAAGTATTATTAACAAGTTTATTGACATTGACTTTAGTATTGATCAGTCAATATTTAATATTCAGAAGATAGTTGAAAACAAAGATCATTATAATTGGAGGCATTTTTACTGTAACGGCTTTGATCTTTATAGTTAGATTATTCTTTATTCAAGTTATTGATACAGATTATAAATTATCTGCCGAAAACAATACATTAAGACAAGTTACTCAGTATCCTTCAAGAGGTGTAATTTATGATCGTAACGGAAAAATATTAGTAAGTAATAAAGCTTATTATGATTTGAAGGTTGTTCCGAGAAGTTTAAAGGAATTTGACACAGTTAGTTTTTGCAAACTTATTGATATTAATATTGATGAGATTAGAAAATTAATTAATAAATCAAAAAAATCTTATCAACCTGTAATTGTTAAAAAACAGATAAGTCAGGAAGAATTCGGATTTATCCAAGAATATTTATTCAAATATTCGGATTTTTATGTTGAAAAAAGAACATTAAGAGAATATACTCTCCCTGTTGCAGCACATCTTTCAGGATATATTGGCGAAGTTGATGTTGATGATATAAGAAATGATGCATATTACAAACTCGGTGATTTTATAGGAAAAAGTGGTATAGAAAAAACATATGAAAAATGCTTAAGAGGGAAAAAAGGCGTTAACATCTTTGTTGTTGATGTTCACGGCAGAATTCAAGGAAAATATAAAGAAGAGAAATATGATACATCAGCTGTTGCAGGAAAATTTTTAGTATCAACTATTGATTCTGAACTGCAAGCATATGGTGAATTTCTGATGCAAAATAAGATAGGCGGTATAGTGGCAATTGAACCGGCAACCGGTGAAATTTTATCGTTAATAACCGGTCCGGGATATAATCCCGAATTATTTATCGGAAAAAATTTATCAGAAAATTATCCGGAAGTTAAAAACAGAAAAGGAAAACCTCTTTTTAACAGAGCTTTAAGATCTATGCAACCACCGGGTTCAACTTTTAAACCGGTAAACGCATTAATCGGCTTAGACCAAAAAGTGATTACAGACAGAACCGTATTTGTTACATCAGGTTATGATGCCGGTACTCATATAGTGAGGGATCATGTTTTTGGTGCCGTAAGTTTTGAGAAATCAATACAACTTTCGTGCAATGCCTATTACTGTAATGTTTTTAAAAGAATCATTGCAAATAAAGAATATTCCGATTATGCCGAAGCATACGAGAAATGGAAAGAATATGTAGAATCTTTTGGGCTGGGAGTAAATTTAGGAACAGATCTTGATTTTGAAAAAAAAGGAATTTTATATCCATCTTCATATTACGACAGATATTACGGAAAAGGAAGGTGGAATTACAATACAATTATTTCTTTGGCAATAGGTCAGGGAGAGCTGGGTTTTACACCTTTACAAACAGCAAACATGACAGCTGCAATTGCAAATAGAGGGTATTACATAATACCTCATGTTGTTAAAGAAATTGAAGGAGAAAGTATAGAAAAGAAATTTAAGCAAAAGCAATATACAAAAGTTAATAATTCATATTTTGAACCGGTTATAGAAGCAATGGAAAAAGTTGTTTCATCAGGAACGGCAATGATTGTTTATACTCCGGGCATTGAAATTTGCGGAAAAACCGGAACGGCACAAAATCCGCATGGGGATAATCATTCAATTTTTATTGCCTTTGCACCAAAGGATAATCCCAAGATTGCTATATCTGTTTTAGTGGAAAATGCCGGATACGGATCAACTTGGGCTGCACCTATTGCAGGTTTAATGATAGAAAAATATTTAACAGGTTCAATTTCAAAGCCGTGGCTTGAAAAAAGAATATCTGAAAAAAGTTTCATTAAAAATGAATAATTATGGTTATATAGTTATTATAAAGGTAATTGATTTGCAAAAACAGGATATATATTAAATAATTTAATAATGCTACAATGCTTCAATGAGTTAATGCTTTAATTTTTTAAAGAAAGATATATTTTTAGAGATCAATGGTTTTAAAGATATATCAGTATTTTTCTTTTCATTACAGCATTTAAGCATTATATCATTTAAGCATTCATTTATAAAATGACAAATAAATCTAAAATATATAATATTGATTGGATAACCATAGGGCTTTATTTGCTGCTTGTGATCATGGGATGGATGAATATTTATTCTTCCGCATATGAAGAAGGATCTTCCTTTAACCTTAGTTCAAGATACGGTAAGCAATTTTTAATGATCGGAATAAATCTAATTTTCTTGGTTGCAGTATTCTTTCTTGAGGGGCATATTATTCCTGCAATTTCTTATTATATATTCGGATTTATTATTTTAATGCTGATAGCTGTTTTGTTTTTGGGAGATAAAACAAGTGGTTCGCGTTCATGGTTTATTATCGGAAGTTTTAAGTTACAACCTGCTGAGTTTGCAAAATTGGCAACAGCACTTGCTCTGTCTAAATTTTTAGGAAATGATAATGTCAAATTTACATCTAATTTAAAAGATTTCTTTATTGTTGCAGCATTAATTGTGTTTCCTTCTTTTTTAATATTATTGCAAGGCGATGCCGGTTCTGCATTGGTTTTCTCTGCATTTATTTTAGTTCTTTATCGCATGGGATTGCCTTTTTATTGGTTGTTGTTTATTTTTATTGAGATACTGGTTTTTATTGCATTTTTCTTCTTACCGCAATACATGATATTTATTATATTGATAATATTTTCATTGATTGCATACAGATATTTATCAGGCAATTTTAAAGAGTCAATCTTGGGTTTTTTAATAATATCAGGATTAACGACAGTAGGTTTTGCAATTATTGTATTCTTAAGATTAAATATTGATGCACATATTGTTATTGCATGTTCAGTTCTTATCTTATCTGTTTATTCAATTGTAAAGGCATTGAATAAAAGAAAAAAAGTTGCCTTTATAATCCCTGTAATTATGTTATTGTTTATTGGTTCGGTTTATTCCGTAGAATATGCGTTTGATAATGTGTTGGAAGACCATCACCGAAAAAGAATTAATGTTTTATTCGGAATTGAAAAGAATATTACTGATGAAGGATATAATGTTCATCAATCAAAAATAGCAATAGGTTCAGGAGGATTTTCCGGAAAAGGTTATTTGAAAGGTACTCAAACAAAATATGATTTCGTACCGGAGCAAGATACTGATTTTATATTTTGTACAGTTGGGGAAGAATGGGGATTTATCGGCACATCAATTATCATAATTCTTTTTACTGTTTTACTGTTCAGAATAATTTATCTCGCTGAAAGGCAGAAATCTGTTTACTCCAAAGTATTTGGTTATTCTTTGGCTTCTGTATTGTTTTTTCATTATGCAGTTAATATTGCAATGACTGTGGGCTTGGCTCCTGTTATTGGTATTCCGTTGCCTTTCTTTAGTTATGGAGGGTCTTCTTTATTTGCATTTTCGTTTTTTCTCTTTATTTTTATTAGGCTTGATGCTGAAAGAAATACAGTGTTTTCGTAAAAAAGACAAGAAATGTAAAACGTTTCTCGTCTTCTGTATATAAATGCAGTCTATAAATATAATATATTATTCTTCCATTTCGATCATTTTGAAAGGGATTTTCAGAATAGATTGATAATCTTCTCCGGCTTCCAGCATATCTTCATCATCTTCTTCGTAATACCAGTTAATAATAACATTATTATCTTCTTTATAAATGTTTTCCAGTTTTTTAAATACATCAAGAATACATTTTGATGAACTTGTATTAAAATATTCAAGTTTAATATTAACTTCAGTATTTTCTACAGGATTATTACTGTATTCATCTAACCAATCTACAAGTGGTTTGTAAAATTCAATAGAATTTTCAGGAATAGATTTTCCTTCTATTTGAATTTTTCCTGTCTCTGCATTGAATACTACATCGGGGGTTTTTCTTGTTCTTTCAATTTTTATAGACTCCATAATGTTTTTTTATGTTTTTCTTATTCGACAAATTTAATAATGATAATTCTAAATTGCAATTCTTAGACTAAAAAAAATGTATTCTTCATCAAAATTATAAAAATTATAGCTTAAATTATTGCCCGTTCTTTTAACTAAGTCAATCATTCCTAATCCTCCGCCACCTTTTTCTGAAAATTCTTCGTTATTAAGAATCAACTTATATAAAATTCTTACTTCATCTTTTGATAAAAAATTTAATTGATCAATCCTTTCTTTTAAAACTCTTATATTTGAGCGTTTAATAAAATTTCCGGTTGTGATATGATACCTGTTGCTAATCTTTTCACTTAATATAAATACAACATTTTTCTCAATTACAGAACCGTTATTTTGTGATACCGGTAAATCTGAATGGTGAAATAAATTTTGTAAAGTTTCCACCGAAATGTAATAAACACGTTTAAATAATTTAGTATCTTCTCCTTCTTCAGATAACAAAACTTCAATTTTATCTAAAATATTACTGATAGTTTCTTCCGTTACCTCACCAAGATAAGAAAATAATGTTTTTTCTTCAGTATGCTTATTATACCATTTTGATAAATCAAAAGACATTGTATATTCTTGGCGTTCATTTTTAAATATCTGAACAAATATATAAAAAAAATCAAAAAAAAATTAATAAATTTCATATTTTAATAATCGGCACTCAATTTTTCCGTTAAATAAAATGATTTTTTGTTCCGGTTTTAACCCGATGTTTTTAACGGCTTCCTTATTCCCGGAGAAAATATATGCTTTCCAACCTTTAAAACCTCTTTTTAGAGTATTGCCTGTTTCTTTGTACAAATTATTAATATTTTCAGATTTTATGCGAATATCGTATGGTGGGTTAGTAACAATTAAACCTCTTTTATTTTCAAATTTTGAATTAATAAAATCTTTTGTTTGAATATTAATGTAATGTCTTAAACCGGCATTTGAAATATTTTTTCTTGCAATAGTAATTATTTTTTCATTAATATCAGTTCCGATTATCTTTATGTTAATTTCTCTGTTAATTTCTTTTTCGGCATTTCTTTTTATCGAATTCCATAATCTGTAATTATAATTTGCAAATTTCAGAAAACCGAATTTTTTTCGACTGTATTGAGCCGGCATCTTCATAAATATCCTTGCTGCTTCAATTAAAATTGTTCCTGAACCGCACATAGGATCGTAGAAATATTCAATATCTTTATAATCTGTCATCATAACCATACCTGCTGCAAGTATTTCATTTAAAGGTGCAACATCAGTATCTTTTCTGTAATTCCTTTTGAATAATGCATCTCCGGATGTATCTATTGAGATTGTACATTCGCTGCCTTTTATATGTAAATGAATCTTTTTATCAGGAGTTTTTATATTTACTGAAGGCCGTTTATTATATTTTGTATTAAAATAATCAACAATTGCATCTTTTACTTTTAAAGCTGCAAAATGTGAATGAGAATGAAACGTAGAGTAAACGGTTTTGTCAATTGAAAATGTTTCATTCAGATCAAGATATTTATCCCAATTTATTTTATTGACATTCAAATAAAGTTCATCGGAAGTTTTTGCTTTAAAAGTATGAATTTTCCACAGGACATTTATAGCAGTTCTTAATAAATAATTTGCTTTATATATAACTTCAAGATCGCCTGTGAAACTGACAGCTCTTTTTAGAATTGTTATTTCACTTGCTCCGATTTTTTTTAATTCTGATGATAAAATTTTCTCAAGCCCGTGAAATGTTTTTGCAGTCAATTTGTAAATTTCTTTATGTTCAGTTCTGTCTGACATTTACTTTTAAATATTA
>JAUVIG010000067.1 GCA_030592825.1 Chlorobiota bacterium
CAACCTCTATTAATTAATTTCTTTCAAGAAACAAATATAATGAACAAGATGCAAGGCATAAATTTTTTGGAATAGCCGTAGTTATTGCAAAAAATTTTAACGCAGTCAGATTGTTTATTATATTTGTTCCCGGAGGGTTTTCAGAGTTTATCATATACTTCTTCAAATTTTCTTGCATTATCCCGATAGTGCTTCTAAAATTTTCATCGTCTATGATAAACTCTGAAAATCTTGATGCAAATTAATTATTAGAGGTTGCCATATATTTAACAGCCGGAATTTTTCCGGCTTTTTTTAAACATTTCAAATTTGAAATATGAACAAATTTTTTATCATCATTTCAATAATTTTATTTTCATTTGTTGCAAACGCACAAGAAAATATAAAAGATTACGGACAAATTCACGGTAATTTTGAAACAATTATCCAATCCTATCAAGTCGATACAATAATAGGTATAGACAGTGCAGATGTACCAAATGAAAAAGTTCTTTCTAACTCATATTTGAACTTAACTTATACAAGAGGAAAGTTTTCTGCAGGCATTCGATATGAAGCATACCTTAACACACTTGAAGGTTTTGATAAAAGATATAACGGACACGGTTTAGCAAACAGATATGCATCATATACTTCTGATGAATTAGAAGTAACTGTCGGTAATTTTTATGAACAATTCGGAAGCGGCCTGATTTTGAGAACATACGAAGAAAAATCTTTAGGTGTTGATAACTCATTAGACGGTATTAAATTAAAATATAAACCAATTCCCGGAATAAAACTTACAGGAGTAATCGGGAAACAAAGATTATATTGGGAACACGGTTCCGGTATTGTTAAAGGTATTGATGGTGAGTTTTCTTTTAATGAAACTTTTAAAAAATTATCGGAAAGCAAAACTCGCTTTATAATCGGCGGTAGTTTTGTCAGCAAATATCAAGAAAACCTTGACCCAATTTACAATTTTCCTGAAAATGTCGGTGCCTTTGCCGGAAGATTTAATTTTTCTCGAAACGGTTTTATCCTTTCTTCGGAATATGCCTTCAAAATTAATGACCCGTCTTCCGATAACGGACTGATTTTTAAAAACGGTAATGCTATTTTTGTAAATGCATCATGGTCAAAAAAAGGTATCGGTATTTTGTTTACGGTATTAAGGCTTGATAATATGAGTTTCAGATCTGACCGAAACGCTGCCATTAATGATCTTAATATTAATTATTTACCGGCAATTGCAAAAACACATACTTATGCTTTTCCGGCAATGTATCCCTTTGCTACACAGCCTAACGGACAAATAGGTTTTAATGCAGAATTTTTCTGTACTTTTAAACGAAAAACTTTTCTCGGCGGAAAATACGGTACTACTGTTAACATAAATTATTCTCAAATAAATTCAATAAAAACTGAAAAAATAACTTTTGACCCGAATGATGACTTTGCAAATTTAGACGGTTATACAACTGATCTGTTTGCAATTGGGGATGAATTATATTTTGGAGATTTTAATATTGAATTGCATAAAAAAATTCATAAAAAATTCAAATTTTCAATAATTTATATGTATGAAGATTATAATAAATACATTATTCAAGGAAAAGACAGTACACTTCATGCTGATATAGGAGTTCTTGATTTTACATATAAACTTTCTTCAAAACATGCTGTAAGATTTGAAGGTCAAATTTTATCCGTTAATGAGAATGATGCAGGAGAAATTAATGATTACGGAGATTGGTATATGGGAATGATTGAATATACTTTTTCACCTCATTGGTTTATAGCCGCATCTGATCAATATAACACAGGAAACAGTCATCATAACAGTGCACATTATTATAATTTTTCTGCAGGTTACATAAAAGGAGCAAATCGAATTCAAATCGGTTACGGAAGACAAAGAGAAGGTGTTGTATGTGTCGGGGGAGTATGTCGAAATGTCCCTGCAGCGAGCGGATTTAATTTAACAATATCAAGTTCGTTCTAATTATTAAAAGCTTAAATTTAAAAAAATGAAACTTATAAAATTTTTATCACTCATACTGCTTGTTTTTATATTTGCATGTGATACTGTTGAAAATCCTTTAAAAGATCAGGAAGGTAATACTTGCGGAGATGAAAACGGACCTACACCTGTTCGCAAGATTCTAATTGAAGATTATACGGGACATAAATGCCCTAACTGTCCGGATGCTGCAAGAATAATTGAAGAACTTTCCGGAACTTATTGCGACCATATTATACCTATTGGTATTCATGTTGGTTATTTTGCTGAACCGGATGAAGACTTCCCTGCAGATTACACAACAGAAACCGGAGATCAATTAAATGAATTTTTTACAGTTTCAAACCAAGGATTACCAAACGGCATGATTAACCGTTTAGAATATGACGGAAAACTTGTAATTGGTAGAAATGATTGGGCTGCTGCAGTAAATTTATTATATAATGTAAGTCCGGAGGTAAACATATCAATAGAAAGTTCCTATAATGAAAGCACACATAAAGTTACAGCAACAATCTCTGCTGAATTTCTTTCAAAATTTGATTATAATATAAATCTCGGTTTGTATGTTACCGAAGACAGTATTATAAGCCCTCAAAAAGAAGGTTCTGAAACAATTGAAAATTATGTGCACAGACATGTTTTAAGAAAAGGTATAAACGGTGCATTCGGAGAAAGTTTTGCTTCAACGGCATCATTCGGTGATATTATTGAAAAAACAATTACATTCACTGCAGACCCTGAATGGGTTATTGAACATTGTGAATTAATTGCTTTCATAAGTAAAAGTTCTTCGAACGAAATTATCCAAGCTGAATCTGAACATATAGATCAAGATTAATGATATTTTATTCTGTTTTTAAGTTTGCAATTAAAAGATATTGCAGGCTTTTTAATAATAATAATTATCTTTGCTATGGATAATTAAATTCTGTATTATGGATATAAAAGTTGATACAGCAATAAGCTTTTTTGATGTATTTATCGTTTTAGTATTAATTTGGGCAATTTATAAAGGATATAAAAGGGGACCTGTAGTACATGCTCTTTCATTTCTCGTTATTGTTGTAGGTATTGCATTTTTCGGATATATAACTCCGAATATTTCAGAATATTTCAGAGAAAACATAAGGTCACAAAATAACTTACCTTATATTGAATTTTATATTTTTGCAATTTTATTTGCGGCAACAACATGGTTGTCAAATTTTGTTGCAAAAAAAGTTGAAAAAGGAGCTTCAAAGCCCAAAGGTATTATAAGTATTTTTCTTGGTATAGTCGCAAGTATAGTCAAATACCTCTATATTTTAAGCATTACTTTATTATTTTTTGCTCAATTTGATAAAAGTTATAACATGGTAGATGACGTAGAAAAAAGAAGAACAAAACTATATGAAACCGTTAAAAGCATCGCACCTGAAACAATCAAAACCGTAAGCTTTTTGGAGCATTAAATCTTCTCAAATCAAAATCATTTATAAAACCTTCTGTAAAACTTTTAAGATAAACGATAATAATTACCTTTGCACAAATTTCTAAATATGGGTTTTACGGATGAAATAAAGTGGAGAGGCATGCTACACAACATCATGCCCGGAACTGATGAGATGTTAAAAAAAGGGCAAGCATCCGCTTATGTAGGAATTGATCCGACTGCTGATTCTCTTCATATCGGGCATCTGGTAAGTGTTATGTTATTAAAACACTTTCAAAGAGCCGGGCATCGGCCGATAGCATTAATCGGAGGTGCAACCGGAATGATAGGAGACCCTTCCGGTAAATCAAAAGAAAGAAATTTATTGGATATCAAGACACTAAGACATAATCAAGAAGCTATAAAAAACCAATTGAGTAAATTCCTCGATTTTTCTGATAATTGTGAAAATCAAGCATTAATGGTAAATAATTACGACTGGATGAGCAAATTCAGTTTCTTGGATTTTATTCGTGATGTCGGCAAGCACCTTTCTGTAAATTACATGATTGCAAAAGATTCTGTAAAGAAGAGAATGACAAGTTCCGATGATAAAGATGCTGAAGGTTTATCTTTTACCGAATTCAGTTACCAATTGGTACAAGGCTATGATTTTTTACATCTGTATAAAGAATATAATTGTAAACTTCAAATGGGTGGTTCAGATCAATGGGGAAACATTACTACCGGAACTGAACTAATCAGAAGAATGTTGCAAGGAAAAGCTTATGCCTTAACAAGCCCTTTGATTACAAAAGCAGACGGGGGTAAATTCGGCAAAACCGAAAAAGGTAATATTTGGTTAGATCCCGAAAAAACTTCACCTTATGAATTTTATCAATTTTGGATTAACACTACTGATGAAGATGCTGAAAAGTATTTAAAAATTTTTACTGTACTGAATAAAGACGAAATTAAATCTTTAGTAAATGAACATAAAGAAGCTCCTCATACCAGAGTTCTGCAAAATAAATTAGCGGAAGAATTAACTGTTATGGTTCACAGCAAAGAAGATTATGATACATCAGTTACGGCTTCTCGCATGTTGTTCGGAAAGGGAACTAAAGAACAATTACAATCCTTGGATAATAAAACATTTAATGCTGTTTTTTCCGGTGTTCCGAATTTTAATATCAATACAAATCTTTTGAAAAAAGGAATCAATATTGTTGAACTTTTAGCAGAACATACTAATACTTTTGCTTCAAAAGGCGAATGCCGCAGACTAATGAAAGACAATGGCTTAAGTATTAATCAAGAAAAACAAAATAATCAAGAATATATTATTACATCAGCTGATTTAATTAATAATAAATATATTTTAATAAGAAAAGGAAAGAAAAATTATTCATACATCTTTATAAAATAAACGATAATGGAAAATCAAAAAACATTTGATCTGCTTGATATATTCATATACTTATGGAAGAAAAAAATACCGATAATAATAGTTACGGTTGCAGGTGCAATTATTTCAATTATTGTATCATTAATGATGACCGACTATTTTAAGGCCGAAACAGTATTATTTCCAACAACATTTATTTCACCTTCTACCGGCATGTTGCATATTAATACAAATCAAGAAACTGACCCGATGATTATTGGAGATGAAGATGATTTAGAGAGAATGATACAACTGTTAAAATCAGACTTTATAACTGAGAAGATTATTCAAAAATACGACTTAATAAATCACTACGGTATTTCTCCGAATGACCCGTATTTAAAAACAAAAGTAACAAAAGCTTATAAAGGAAATGTTTCTTTCAGTAAAACTCCATATCAAGGTGTAGTAATATCAGTTGTTGATACTGACCCGGTTACGGCTTCAAAAATATCTAATGATATTTCAGTTCTTTTTGATTCTCTTGTAAATGATATGCAAAGACAAAGATTAAGAGAAGCATATGATGTTACATTAAAGGCTTATAATTCTGAATTAGACTTTGTTAATAAACTTGAAGATTCATTAGATATTTATAGAAAACATGGAATATTAGAGTATAATATAGAAACAGAAAGATATAGTGAAGCGTATGGTAAAGCTATAGGAAATAACACTTTAACCAGAACCGGACAACTTTTTTTTACTGAAAAATTTGCTCTGTTAAAAAAATATGGGAAACAGGCACAATCTCTTTCATATTATGTTAAAGAACTAAAAGAAAACCTAACTCAATTACATTTAAATTTAGTACAAACAGAGCAGAATTTGAAACAACCTATGACTCATAAATACGTAATAAGCTATGCTCAACCATCTGATAAAAAGGCTTTTCCGAAAAGAATGTTCATTGTTATTTTTTCTACATTCGGGGCATTTATGTTTGCTGTTGCTTTCATTTTATTCCTTGATTTTATTAAGGAATTTATAAATCGCATTAAAAAAGAAAAACAATAAATTGTTCACTCAAGAATCGAAATACAATAATTTATTTATTATAAGTATCGGACTGCTGTATATTTTTATAAATGCATTTTTTGTGTATTATCATGGTATCATATACTTTGCATTTTTTCCGCTTATATTGATTGTAGGAGTCGTTACATTATTGGCATATGATAAAATTTTCTATTTAATTGCTTTTTTAACTCCTTTGTCATTAAGCTTATCATATTTTAATCCTGAAATATCTTTTGATTTATCAATACTTACTGAACCACTGCTAATATTGCTTCTGCTTATATTAATATTCAAGTTCTTTTTGTATCATCAAAGTGAAGTTGCTGTAATTAAACATCCGATAACAATTTCATTGTTATTTTTACTGTTTTGGACATTAATAACATCGGCAACCAGTACAATGCCCGGTGTGTCATTTAAATTTTTAATCTCAAAATTATGGTTTATTATACCGATCTTTTTTTTCGGAATTATTCTTTTCAAAAAAATCTCAAATATTAAAGTCTTTATTTGGGCCTCCTCAATAGCTCTTATGATAGTTGTTATATACAGCACAATAAGACTGGGACAAACTTCTTTTCTGGCAAGAAATGCAGCACACTTTGTTGTAAAACCTTTTTATAATGACCATACAGCATATGGTGCAATATTAGCTCTTTTTGCACCTGTTTTATGGGGTTTAACATTTAATGCAAATTACAAGCCGCAAATAAAAATTATAGCCGGTTTTTTTGCTTCAATGTTTACTTTAGGAATAATATTATCATATTCCAGAGCATCTTGGTTAGGAATAATAGCAGCATCCGGTGTCTTTGTAATTATTAAACTGCGAATAAAAATCAGATATATTTTAACAATTATGCTGATTGGAATTGCATTTTTATCTGCATTTTGGTTTCAAATTATTGATAAATTGGAAAAAAATAATCAAGACTCTTCTTCAAATATTTCTCATCATATAAGCTCAATAACGAACATATCAACTGATGCCTCAAATGTTGAGAGACTTAACAGGTGGTATTGTGCAGTTGAAATGTTTAAAGAAAAACCTCTTGTCGGTTGGGGTCCCGGAACATATCAGTTTCAGTATGCCCCTTTTCAGAAAAAAAGAATGAGAACTATTATCAGTACTAATTTCGGAAATATCGGTAATGCACACAGTGAATATCTGGGACCGCTTGCAGAACAAGGCATTTTAGGTAGTTTAGCTTTTATTTGGTTAACTCTAACTATTTTAATTACAGGATTCAGAATTCATAAATTTGCTGCTGATAAAAAAGTAAAATCATTAGCCTTATCAATAACACTTGGGTTTATTACATACTTTATTCACGGGTTAATGAATAATTTTTTGGATTCTGACAAAATTGCAATCCCTTTCTTCGGGTTTGCGGCTGTTTTAGTTGCACTTGATGTTTTTCACAATTCAAAAAACTCTCAAAAAAACACTGCCGGTTAAAATGACGTGACAACGGCAATACAAAACTACCTTTAATAAAAACAGACTTTCAGAACATAAAGACGTATATTTGTATAAATAAAATTATAATTATATGAAATTTTTAGATTTAGCAAAAATCAGATATTCATCACGCAGCTATAAAGATAAAGCTGTTGAGAAAGAAAAACTTTACAAAATACTTGAAGCTGCCCGAATTGCACCATCGGCAGCAAATCGGCAACCTTGGCATTTCATTGTTATTGAAGAAAAAAATACTCTTAAGGAACTTTGTACAACATATCAAAAAGATTGGCTGCATTCCGCACCCATGATCATTGTTTGCTGTGGTGATCATGACAGTGTTTGGATAAGAAACCGCGATAATAAAGATCATTTGGATGTGGACCTTTCCATTAGCATAGATCATATGACTTTGCAAGCTGCAGAATTGGATTTGGCAACTTGTTGGATCTGCCTGTTTGATGTTGAAAAAACAAAACAAATTTTTAAATTACCTGATAACATTGAACCTATTGCATTATTACCGATTGGGTATCCTGCAGATATAGTTGATAAAAACAGGCATGATGCCAAAAGAAAAACGATTGAAGAAATTGTACATTTTGAAAAGTGGTAATTTCTGAAAAAAGCGTATTTTTGTCGCAATATTTATTCAATTAATTAATAAGTCTGTGAAGAATATAAGAAACTTTTGTATCATCGCTCATATTGATCACGGTAAAAGTACCTTAGCCGACAGGCTCTTGGAAAGAACTAATACCGTATCAGCAAAAGACCTCCAAGAGCAAGTGCTTGATGATATGGATATTGAGAGAGAAAGAGGCATTACGATTAAAAGTCATGCCATTCAAATGGATTATGAATACGAAGGAGAACAATTCAGGTTAAACCTGATTGATACTCCCGGACATGTTGACTTTTCTTATGAGGTTTCAAGATCAATTGCTGCCTGTGAAGGCGCCCTGTTAATTGTTGATGCTACACAGGGAATTCAAGCTCAAACTATTTCTAATCTGTATCTTGCTATTGACAATGATCTGGATATCATTCCGGTTTTAAATAAAATGGATATGGATACAGCCATGCCCGAAGAAGTAAAAGAACAAATAGTTGAGCTTCTCGGCGGCAGTGAAGATGAGATCATCGAAGCCAGCGGAAAAACAGGTCTGGGTGTTGATGAGATATTAAGTCGTATCATAAAAGATGTGCCTCATCCGAAAGGTGACGAAAATGCTCCGCTTCAAGCTATGATCTTTGATTCTGTTTATAATTCATACAGAGGGATCATTGCATATTTTAAGATCGTGAACGGAACCGTCAATAAAGGAGATCATGTAAAATTTGTGAATACCGGCAAACATTATCATGCAGATGAAATTGGTGTACTGAGATTAAAACAAGAACCAAGGAAAATAATGAAAGCCGGTGATGTAGGTTATATCATTTCCGGAATTAAGGAAGCAAAAGAAGTAAAAGTAGGTGATACCATCACTCATTTTGATAATCCTTGCGATGCAGCAGTTGAAGGTTTTGAAGAAGTGAAACCAATGTTATATGCAGGCATCTATCCTATTGATACTGATGACTATGAAGACCTTCGGTATTCCATGGAAAAATTACAATTAAACGATGCATCACTAACATACGAACCTGAATCATCAATGGCTCTCGGCTTTGGTTTCAGATGCGGATTTTTGGGTTTATTGCATATGGAAATTGTTCAGGAACGTCTGGATCGTGAATTCAATATGAATGTAATTACAACTGTTCCGAATGTTTCTTATATTGTTAAAACAAAAAAAGGTGAAGAATATGAAATTCATAACCCTTCAGGATTGCCCGATCCCGGCTTAATAGAAGAAATTCAAGAACCCTTTATTGATGCACAGATTATTACTAAAACAGATTATTACGGACAAGTAATGCGTCTTTGTTTAGACAAGCGAGGCGAACTAAAAAAAGAAAGCTATTTATCTTCCGACAGAGCCGAATTGTCTTTTGATATTCCGCTTGCAGAAATCGTTTTTGACTTCTACGATAAACTGAAAAGCATATCAAAAGGATATGCATCTTTTGATTATCAAATATCAGAATTCAGAAAAGCAACCCTTGTTAAATTGGATATTTTGGTAAACAGTGAAAAAGTGGATGCTTTATCTTCCTTGATACATGCAGATAATGCCTATAAACTCGGAAGAAAAATGGTAGATAAACTTCAAGAATTAATACCGAGACAACAATTTGCCGTACCGATACAAGCAGCCATAGGATCAAAAATAATTGCGCGTTCAACAATAAGAGCCGTAAGAAAAGATGTTACAGCCAAATGTTACGGAGGAGATATTACCAGAAAACGTAAGCTTCTTGAAAAGCAAAAGAAAGGTAAAAAGCGAATGAAATTGGTAGGTAATGTTGAAATCCCTCAAAATGCGTTTTTGGCGGTTTTGAAGTTGGATTAGAAAGTTGCAGCTTACAATCAGCATTTTAAAAATAAGTTAAATAATAAAAAGTAAATTACGCACAAAGTGGATATATACGTAACAGGAAATGTGAGTTACGTTAACACAGATGTTGTAGTGTATAACAAAATAAAGACATATATTATGAAAAAAATATTTATCCTGTATTTTTTAGTAATTGGATATTTTACTTATAGTCAAAACACTTCACTTGAATGGTCTACTCAAGCATCTGTAGTTTCAGAAGGAAGAGTTTGTACTGTAGACAACTTAGGAAACATTTTTATTGTAGGATCAATAGAAGGTGGGATGTATTTTACTAAAATAGATAGTATTGGCAATAATTTATGGGAAAAGCAATTTATTAGCGGAAGCCCAACTGACGGAGGATTTTCAATAATTTGTGATAGCGAAAATAATGTATTAATAGCGGGAGCTTTCAGAGAAACAATCCATTTTCAAGATACAATATTAACTGCATTGGATGTATGTGATATTTTTATTGTTAAATTCGATAACGACGGTGAATTTATATGGGCAAAGAGTGAAGGTGGAAACTCATGGGATTGGGGTTATTCATTGTGTGTCGATATCAATGATAATTTGTATGTTACAGGGTATTTTTATGAAACAGCATACTTTAGCGGACATACTGTAACTGCCAATTATTCAAGTGATATCTTTATCGCTAAGTATACATCTGACGGTCAATTCGTTTGGATTAAGCATTATGGCGGTGAAGAAGATTTTTTCGCTAATTCAGGGAATTCAATTATTGCTGATTCCAATTCTAATATCTATGTTACAGGCAGATTTGGCGGAAATATTTCCTTCGGAAACTATAATTTTACTTCAGATGGATCAAGAGATGTATTTTTAATGAAAATGGATTTAAACGGCAATATAATTTGGGTAAGAGCATTTGGTTCCCAAAGTCATTGGGATAACGGGTTTTCAGTCGCGACTGATATATTAGGCAATGTTTATGTTACTGCTGATTTCTATAACACTGTTACAATTGACGGAACTACAATAACAACATCAGAAGATGATCCTACTTTGATTGCAAAATTTAATAATAGTGGTGTATTGTGCTGGATGAATTATATAATTAATACCGGTTGGTCTTCTACAAACAGATACAATAAAGCGATTTTTGTTAATAATCCGAATAACGTTTATGTTTATGGTACATATCGGAGTTCGTACGTATTCAATGATTCTAATTATGATATATTTTTAGTCAAGTATAATGAGAATGGGGCTTTGCAATGGCATGAAACTTATACAGGTAATGATTCAAACAAAGGTAATTTTATTACTTCAGCGAGAGACTCAGCAATGTATCTTTTAGGGAGTTATTCTGATACATTGTTACTTTCTGATGGTATTCTTTTCTCTGAGTTCAATACATCTTATCTCGGAAAAATCTATGACCTGACTTATGATAGTACATATACAAACAATATAGATCCTTATAATAATGAATCAGATGAAATAAAGATATATCCTAATCCTACAAATCAATACGTGGATATTATTTATTATGATTTACAATATTGCACGTTGAAATTGATTGATATACAAGGCAAAATATTGAAGAATATTAAATGTGAATCGAATCAAATTAGCTTAGATCTAACATCTATTAATTCCGGATTATACTATTTAATTTTTATTAACGGTAATATGGTTATGACAAAGAAAATTGTCAAAATTTAGTTATCATGTTAAAGCAGATTTGTATGAATTGATAATGTACTGACAATGTTATATAAAAGAATCAAAAAATCTTGAAATGTAGTATTGAAGGGAAAACACACTACAACACAAAAATAAACCGCATTAAAACGTGGCTTATTAAAATCGTTGCCAAAACAATAAAACAAACAAGTTAACAGAAATGATACAAATAAAAGACTTCAAAAACTATAAAGAAAATCAATAAGCAAACCCAAACAATATATAACAAACTCCTGAAAAGAGCAATATAAATGCCAAAAGAAACATCAATAAAACTATTTGAATCAAAGAAAAATTCGAGTCTGTTGGGATAATGAATCTGAAAACCGGTATTTTTCAGTTATAGATATAATTGAAACACTTACCGACAGCAATAATCCGAGAAGGTATTGGAGTGATTTAAAGCGAAAATTAAAAAAAGAAGGTTTTAATGAAGTGTACGAAATTATCGTACAGTTGAAAATGAAAGTACCTGACGGGAAAATGAGAGAAACAGACTGCTCTGATACAGAAGGACTTTTAAGAATAATTCAATCTATCCCTTCACCCAAGGCAGAACCGTTTAAAAGATGGCTGGCAAAAGTAGCTTATGAAAGAATAGAAGAAACTGAAGACCCGGAAAAAGCTTTTGACAGAGCAATGGAAACTTATCTCAAGAAAGGTTATTCAAAAAATTGGATAAATCAACGATTAAAAAGTATTGAGGTCAGAAAAGATCTGACTGATGAATGGGAACAACGAGGCGTTCAGAAAGGTTTGGAGTATGCAATTTTAACTGATGAAATTACCAAAGCTTGGTCGGGTTTCACTACAAAAGATTACAAAAATTTTAAGACCCTAAAAAAAGAAAACCTTCGTGATAATATGACCAATTTAGAATTGGTTTTAAATATGCTTGCCGAAGCAACAACAGCAGAGTCAGCTCAAAAAATGCAAAATCACTAAAACCAAATGACGATATAAATGAAATTGAGGAAAATAAAGAATAATAATTACTTTTGCTTTTTCAATTTTGAAAAATTTAAGAAGATACAATGATACAAATAAAAGACTTTAAAGATTTTGAAGGAAAAAAAATTGAAACTCAAGGTTGGGTTAATAATAAAAGAAGCGGTAAAGGATTAGAATTCATTATTTTGAGAGACGGCAGCGGATATGCTCAATGCATTGTTAACAGCGATGATG
>JAUVIG010000313.1 GCA_030592825.1 Chlorobiota bacterium
CCGTTTCCTCAAATGGATGTGCATTTGGATAAATAGTTTTGGAATTTTTTTTTGAAATAGTATAACCTAAAATGAGCGATTATCTTCTTCAAGAAGCACCAATCATTTGAGCCAAAATAATTTATAAAAAAAGGCTCAAAGACCAAAGGGTATTTTTACTTTTTTTATAAACATTTTCATCTCAAAGCATTGGCACTTCTTTTTGAACATAATCGATCAATTTAGGTATAAGAAATTTAATTTTTGTTAATTTCAGAACTCCTGATTTGTCGTAGTTATTATTGTCAATTAAAATGCGGCTATTCCATTTAACACTTTGTTTTTTATTATAGCATTTAATTATTATAGCATTTAATCATTGTATATTTTATCCTGTAAAAAAATATTTCAATAGCATAGAGATTATAATTCTTTACGCTACTTTTGTATAAATAATAATATTTGAATGCCAAACCTGAAAAGAACTATAAGATTTTATTTTTTGAAATCCGGCAGAACTTCCGGCAGGAATATTTTGCTGATACTTAGTTTATTTATCGGTTTATTTTCCGGAGCTTTGGCTTTATTATTAAAGAACGGTGTTTTTTTCCTGCGACATCTTCTGATTGACGAAACTCAATTCGGTATTAGAAATTATCTCATTTTGATATATCCGATAATCGGAATTACTCTCACATTAATATTGAAGAAATATATCATTACGGATATGCAGAAACATAATATTGCTTCAATATTAGATGCAATTGCTCGTAAGGGAAGCAAAATGAAAACTCATAAAACCTTTTCGTCAATAATTGGAGGAATGCTGACAGCAGGATTTGGAGGGTCAGTAGGATTGGAATCTCCGATAATTTCAACCGGAGCTGCAATAGGGTCAAATATCGGCAGAATATTAAAAGCTGATTATATGACAGTTACTATTTTGTTAGCTTGTGGTTCATCCGGAGCAATGGCAGCAATTTTTAATACACCTATTGCAGGTGTTGTTTTTGCTTTGGAAGTATTATTAATTGATTTAAGCCGTTATTCATTAATCCCTTTGCTTGTTGCATCTCTAAGCGGAACTATTGTATCCCGAATATTTTCAAATCCTGAAGTTTTATTTGATTTAGATGTTATTGAAAAATTCCATTTAAGTCAAATTCCGTATTTTATTATTTTTGGCGTAATTGCCGGGTTTCTTTCATTTTATTTTACTGATGTATTTATTTATATAAGAAATAAATTTAACAAAATTAAGAAATATGGAAACAGATTACTTATCGGAAGTTTATTACTCGGATTATTAACTTTTATTTTTCCTCCTTTATTCGGAGAAGGTTTCAATACAATAAGACTTATCCTGTCCGGTGATTATTATGATATAATTGATAATTCAATTTTTCATACGATTGACAGAAATGCAATTATCCTTATTTTATTTTTCCTTTTTTTAGTTTTTCTTAAAGTTATTGCAACAAGCATAACAATAAGTGCCGGCGGTGTTGGTGGAGTATTTGCCCCTGCACTCTTTATGGGAGCTGTTTTTGGGTTTGTATTTGCTCATACAATTAATGTATTAGATATTGGAATTGTCTTGTCTGAAAGAAATTTTGCACTTATCGGAATGGCAGCTCTTCTCGGCGGCATATTGCAAGCGCCCTTGACCGGTATTTTTATGATAATTGAAATTACTGTCGGATATGAATTAATTGTTCCGTTGATGATGACGACAGTAGTAAGTTTTATTATATCAAAATCGTTAGCACCAAATTCTATTTTCACAAAACAACTTGCCCAACAAGGCGATTTAATAACACATCACAAAGATAATGCTGTATTAACTTTTATGGAACTTCAAAAAATAATTGAAAAAGATTTTGCTGAAATTCATCCTGAAGATTCATTAAGAGAAATTGTTAAAGCTGTATCGAAATCAAAGCGGAATATCTTTCCTGTTATTAATGATGAAAAAAAACTGTTCGGGATTCTTTTGTTAGATGATATCAGAGAAATTATGTTTGATAATTCGTATTATGATAATACTTTTGCACACGATTTAATGAGAATTCCGTCTGCTGTTATTGAAAAGACAGATAAAATGAAAACAGTAATTAATAAATTTAATAAAACCGGAAGTTGGAATTTGCCTGTAACGGAAAATGGTTATTACATCGGATTTGTTTCAAAATCAAGAATGTTTAATGAATACCGAAAATTATTGGTTAATATTTCACATGAATAGCACTCAAACAAAAATATCTGCACTTGCAAACCGGTATCATAAAAAAATGCACCGGTATAGTTTTAAATTATTAAAGTGGAGAATTAAACATTTGCCCGATAAACAGTTCATCATGATATTGGCGGCTGTCATCGGATTTATATCGGGGATTATAGCCTTTTTGATTAAAGGGGCCGTACATCTTATTCAATTAATGTTAAAAAGTTCTTTTTTTGAATATACTCAAAACTATTTATACATTATCTTTCCGGCAATAGGTATATTATTGACTGTTCTGTTTATAAAATATATAATAAGAAAGAAAGTTGATCAATGAATACCGGGTGTATTACATTCAATTTCAAAACAACACGGATTTATCAAATCTCATAATTTATTTTCTTCAATAATTGCCAGTGCTTTTACTGTAGGATTTGGTGGCTCGGTCGGTTTGGAAGGACCTACGGTTGCAACCGGAGCTGCTTACGGTTCAAATCTCGGAAAAATATTTCATTTAAGCTATAAACACAGAATTTTATTACTTGGGGCAGCAGCTTCGGGAGCAATGGCAGCCATTTTTAAAGCACCTTTAGCCGGAGTTGTTTTTGCTCTTGAGGTGATTATGATTGATCTTACCGTGTATTCTGTCGTTCCTATACTTATAGCTTCGATAACAGGAGCAATAACTTCTTATTTTTTGTTTGGATTAGGTGTTATTTATCCTTTTGAAATAAAAACAGCTTTTGTAATGAATGATATACCTTATTACATTTTATTGGGTATATTAACAGGCTTAGTGTCTTCATATTTTACCCGTGTATATGTATTTATTGAAAAAGTTTTTTCACGATTTAAAAGAAAATATATCAAATTATTTGTGGGGGCTGTATTATTGGGTATTTTAATCTGGTTTTTTCCGTCTTTTTACGGAGAAGGTTATGAAGTTACAAATTCAGCTTTACACGGAAATTTTGATTATCTGTTTGATAATTATTTGTTTAATGCTTTTTCTGAAAATCAAGTTGTTATAATTATTTTGTTTTTAGTTATTATTTTATTCAAAGTTGTTGCAACTTCAATTACTTTCGGCAGCGGAGGTGTCGGAGGAATTTTTGCACCTACACTGTTTACGGGAGCAAATACCGGTTTATTTTTCACTTATTTAATTGGTGCTTTCGGTATCAAAACATTATCAAGAGAAAATTTTGCAATGGTAGGTATGGCAGGAATGATTGCCGGTGTTTTGCATGCCCCGCTTACGGCAATTTTTTTAATCGGTGATTTAACAGGCGGATACGGATTATTTGTTCCGTTAATGATTGTGGCTACTATTTCTTTTGCTACAGTCAGGTTTTTTCATAAAAACTCGGTTTATACCATTCAGTTGGCTAAACGCGGTGAGTTAATGACACACCATAAAGACAAAAATGTTTTGTCAATGATGAAAATTGATAAATTGATTGAAACAAATTTTTATATTTTAAAACCGAACAGCAACTTAAAAGAAATTAAAGAAGCATTTATAAATTCAAAAAGAAATGTTTTTCCGGTTGTTGATGAAGATAAAATGTTTCTCGGTAACATAATTGTTGCTGATATTAAAGATATTATTTTTGATACCGAAAAATATGAAACCGTGTTTGCAAGTCAATTGATGTTTAAACCGCCTACACATATAGAATTGAACGACAATATGGAAGAAGTTGCTCAAAAAATACAAAAAAGCGGCTTGTTTAACATAGTTGTTTTAAATAAAGGGAAATATATAGGTTTTGTATCAAGAGCAAATGTATTCTCATCTTACAGAAGGTTGCTTAAACATTTTTCAGATGAATAAATATTTTATGTTTTTGAAAGTGTTTATCTTGTGCCGGTAAGTTAAAATATTTACTTTTGAAAAAAATAATAACATGCCCGATACTTCGAAACAATTTGATCAAGTTATTGATATTTGCTTTGATACTTTTGAAAAAAAATTAAAGGATTACGGAACTGCTTGGCGAATTCTAAGAACAAGTTCCCTTACTGATCAAATATACATAAAAGCTCAACGTATCAGAAGTATAGAAACAAAAAAAGAGCAAAAAGTTGATGAAGGAATTGTACCTGAATTTATAGGTATTATTAATTATGCCGTAATAGCATTAATTCAAATTGAACTGGGTGTTGGTGAAGATGTTGGTATGGAAACTGAAAAAGCAATTGCCCTTTATCGTAAATATTCATCAGAAGCAAAAAAATTAATGCTTAATAAAAACCATGATTATGATGAAGCATGGAGAAGTATGAGAGTCAGTTCATTTACCGATCTCATTTTAATGAAAATATTCAGAACAAAAGAAATTGAAAATAATCAAGGCAAAACATTAATATCTGAAAATGTTGATGCAAATTATTATGATATGATAAATTACGCAGTATTTGCCTTAATTAAATTAGAAATTGGAAGTTAGATAACAGATAGGTTTTTGCGAAAGCAAAAAAACCGACTAATGTCAGGAATTATATTGTGATGTTACAAGTTTTCAAGACTGCAACCTGTAACTCGCAACCTGTAACTCGCAACCTGTAACACGTAACTTGTATTGGAATAATATAAACAACTAACTAATTTATAAAACAACAAAAAAACTAATTTACTAACTAATTTTTAAATGAAAAGAATTGTTTTAATCAGCAGAATAATAACCGGTCTGGTTTTTATTTTTTC
>JAUVIG010000446.1 GCA_030592825.1 Chlorobiota bacterium
CTATTTGACTTCCGGAGCCGAATACAGAATTTGCCGTATAAGAGGTTTCGGAAACAGGATCTGCATTAACGGCAGAACTTTCATGTGCAACCAACATAACAGCAGTTCCGTTACCGCGAGTCCACGAAATTGTCATTGAATTATCACCTATTGAACTTGCAGAGAAATTACTTGCTTGAGTTGAAGGAGGTGTGCAACTTGTTGATTCATCAATTGTAAATGCTGCAATACGTGTTCCGTGAGATGATGAACTCTTATATTCAGATGAAAACCAAAATGTTTCACCGTCTGACGGATCAATTGAAATATTTGCATAATCTCCCCATCTGTTATAGGATGATTGAGAATATTGACCTGTATAAATATTGGTTTCAGCAACATCCATAGTGTTTGCCGGAGCATTAGAAGTTTGTCCGCAATATCTGATGCCGGGATAAGTTGAAGTTCCGTCTGATACTGAATATCCCATTCCTATTTGTCCCAGATCATTCATGGCAATACTTGCATTCCAACGACTGACATTGTCGGGATTATATGTTCCTTGTTGAGCAATTGACCAACTTGAACCTGTATTTTCCAATTCATACCATCTGATAGCTGATTCTGTGGATGATTCAGCAATTGTGTGAGTACAAACAATTTTTTGAGTTCCGCTGAAATTTCTGTATTGTGCTCTGTACATTAAAACCGTAGATATTCCGTCTAACTTTTGGCTAGTTCCGGGTTGGTGAATATTATTCCAATCACCTGTGAAATTACCGCTGAATGAATTAACATTTATTGTTTGAGTACGTGCAAATGTAGAATTAGAAGCCGTAGTCCAGTTAACATCCAATTCATAAATATAAAGTGCATCTGCAGGATTGCTTTGACCCCCGTCTGCAATCGTTATGAATTGACCCGGAGTACCACTTGGAGCCCATGCACCATCATTATCTAAAGGCATAATGCAATGAAATCCGTCAAAAGTAGATGGTCTGTTAGGATTATCAAAACCAATCATTTGAGGATTTGGATCTCCTGCAATCATTTTATCTCGCTCAAATACATAAACATCATTACCGCCGCTTGTATTTGTTGCCATATAGTATCCGTCTTGCCAAATACCGAATTTCATATAATCCGGTGTATCATCAACATCATAAGACCAAGAATACCATGTTCCGGTAGGATCAGCACTTGTTGAAACTGCAATTAACATATAGTCGTTAGAACCTCCGAGAGAGAATTCTGCAAAGAACCATCTGTTAGCATGTTCATCCCATAATACAATAGGATCGCCATCGTTATAACCTGTTCCGGGAAGAGAACTGTCAAATATTGAATTTAAAGCAGAAGGACCTGCTACTCTTACTCCGTCAGACTTATTATAAATGGCATAGGTTGTATTAACTACTTGAAAATAATGGTTCGGACCGACTGTTCCGTTACAATCCGGAGGGTATGAACCGCTGTTTTGACCTGCATAATTTTTATTTAATGCTTTAGAGCTGTTATTTATCCAACCTTGTTCGGTTTGCTCATTCGGATCTACAGGCATTTTATTAAAATCCGGTGGTTTTATGTTTGGATTTATTACTCTGCTTCTGTGTTTATTCATATAGAATTCTTCATGTTGATTTTCAAAACCTGTAATAATCGGATTATCTTTTAATGGTTTTGAAATTGAAAAGCCAATTGGTTTTTTTACAAGGTTCGGTGAAATTTTTTCTTGAGCAAATGCCTCATTAAATATCGCAAATGCAGGAATAAGAATCAAAAGTAGTAATTTAATTTTTCTCATTATAAAAGTATTTAGTAAATAAATAATAACTGAAATATTTCAGTATTTGAAAAATAAATAATTTTTATTTTTTGGTTTTTTTGCATATCTCTACCGGAACATCAAATAATGAAGTTCGGAATTAATGCAATTATAATTGGTTACGGAAATTTTAGAAGTTTAATTTATTATAATAAACTTCTAAAAAAACAGGATTTTCATACACTTATCTGATTGTAAAAGGAATTTTAAAATAACAATCAGAAAAGAAAAGTTTTTAATAAGTAATGATTTTCTCATAATAAATTTTGAAATAAATACAAATGTAAAAAATAAAATTTATTTTACAACATTAATTTTATATCCCGTAAGTTCTTCTTTAGTAGTAACTTGTTCGACTTTTATAAGGTATTTGCCTGATTTGATGTTATTTAATTTTATAATTTTAAGTTTAGAACCGGAAGAAATATTTGACTCTGATATTATTCCTGAAATGCTGAAAACAGAAATTTTAATATCAGTAAGAGGATATTTTGATTCAGAGATTGAAATTGTAATATCTTGTTTTTTTGTTGTATTCAGATTAAAATATAACCAATCAATATGATCAATTAAGTCTGCTTTCTTTTTTCCTGTACATATTAAATGAAATGTATGAGTTTGAGGTGTATTGAAAAAAATTTCAGAAGCAATTTCCCGAGCATCATCAGGTTCATAATAATCAAAGTCAAAATTCTTTGCATTTTCCGATTGAGTACTCCAAGCTTTTGCATATTTATTTCTTGAAGCAGTCTCCAACATAACAGCAATTTGTCCGTTTGTAAAATTATTTCTGCATTCACGATTTTTTGGGTAGGACATTATATTATTTGTAACAGGTTTATAGACTTCTCCGTATTTATCTTTAACATTCCAACCGGTATAATGACATTTATCATCGGTATATCTTGATAAATTTGGTTCGGCAGGTGTATCACAAAGACCGTCACCTTTTCTTTCACACATTTTTATATTTGAACCTCTTATTGTTCTTGTTCTGCTGACAGGTTCTTGTTTTAATTTTATTCTCCAGTATTTATGCGGATGATCCAACCCGAAGTAATGTCCTATTTCATGGGTGAGAGTTGAACTTGACACACCTCTTGCAATTATTACACCTTTAGTTAATGAATTGAAAGTACCCGAATAATTACGATTTAATGAAAAAAATTTATTCCATTTTAATTTCTCGGCTACATGTACATTTATACAAGCTTTTGAACGTCTTATAAGTGTTTGAAAAGGTGCTTGAGAAATATAATTTAATTTAAAAAGTCTGTTCTTATCAATCTATTCATAATCAGGCCTTAAATAAAATCTGATACCTGTATTGTTAATTGAATGATAATAATTCAAATGTCTGATGTGATCTTTCACAGCGGTAAGAGATATTCCGTCTTTTCCGTTACTTCTTCTGTAAATCCAAAATTTTACCGGAACTCTGTACAGAATATTGTTTATACTTGAATCATATTTACAAGAATCAAGAAAATTATTCAGATATTTATTATTGTTAATCCGCGGTTTCTTTTTTAAATTAATAATATTATCGTCAAAACCGCATAATTCATCTTGAATTATTTGTGAATTTGATAATAACGGAATACAGAAAAAAACCAGTATTAAGTATTTTTTTAATAACATATGGTAACCTCTATTAATTAATTTCTTTCAAGAAACAAATATAATGAATAAGATGCGAGGCACAAATTTTATGTAATAGCCGTAGCTGTTTCAAAAAATTTTAACGAAGTCAGATTGTTTATTATATTTGTTCCCAA
>JAUVIG010000608.1 GCA_030592825.1 Chlorobiota bacterium
AGTTCCGGTGATGTTGGTATTACCTGAAAAAAGTCTGTCGGTTTGTCTTTTGAGTATACCGGTTCAAATTCAACTCCTTTTAAGTTGCTTGATTTGTATGCTTCGACAAAAGTTTTAGATACAACAACTTCCCCCGCTATGGTTCTTGCAATGTCTTTTTTCGGTATTGAACTTTTTATAATCTTCAAAGAACCTTTTTGTTTTCTGTCTGCTCCGCAAATCTTACATGCTGCTCCTTCATCATACTCTGTTCCGCATTCTTCTCCCGCAGGTTCAAAGGTCGTTTTTATCATTATATGCAAGAATGGGGATGTGTCTAACTCTTTTTTGCTGTATTTGCGTTTAATTTGCCAGCCAAAATAAAAACTTCTGTCATATTTTTGTTTTATTTCTCTGTCTATTTCAGGTAATTGAACAAATCTACTGTCATCTTTTAATAATTCAATAACTTTTACTGATGTCCCTAAATTTTTACCTTCATCCTTATTGAATAGCAGATGAGCATAATCATAGTTTATCCTGAATTCAAATATTTCTTTCATAAATATAATTTAAAATCCATAACCTGGTGGAAGCGGGTATTTACTATAAACTTCTTTCATTATATCAAACAATCGTTCAGTACTTGGTTTACCTTTACCATACCCCCAAAGCCTTCTAAATTCATTTGTAATCATTTGATGATACGCAGCATCTAAAGGAGCGAGTTTTCCGTTTTTAGCCCCCCCTAAATATTTAGGGAATATATGATGCCATTGAATTTTACCGGCTTTATTAGGATATAGCTTTTGAGCCATTTTTACTAAATCATCAATATTTCTTATGGCTACTTTTGAAATTTCAACACCTTTTTTTAATTTAGATACACCTCCTAACAGATCCGGAGATCCTGTAATACAACTACCATTCCCAAATAAAAAATCTTGAAAATTACCCCAAAAGTTATCAGGTCGATTTGAGTAAGACATAGAGTTTCCCCATCTGTCATATATTATTCTATGGTTAGGATTACTGTTTTCTGTTAAATCACTATCCGGGTCCCAGTCGTCGCCTCCTAAATCCCAATCTCCGTCACCTTCAATTTGTCCTACATCAATTGACCCCGTAGGTAAAAAGTTATTAGGAAAACTAACACCATCATCCATAGCATCCCAATGAGTTTCATAATAGCTGTATTCTCCGCCCGGTGTCCAATTCCCGACCTGATAACCGTTTGCAGAAGTATTTCTGTCAAGGGTTCTGAGAACATAATTAAGATTCATTGAGCCCATACTGCCGTCCATATCATCAAAATCAAAACGATCACCTCTCCCGTCACCAAACCAAGCACCCGCACCATTACCACCACCGCTTGAAAATTCCCAACCATCCGGTTTATAAGTCAGTCCGTTCGGATCAATATTACTGATCGGGTCGTTACCGGCATATGAGTACGGGGATTCGCTGAAGAACTTCTCTGCTAATAAATCAACTACATGCCACCTGCCGAGTTGCGGATCCATCTGCCTGAACCCGTAGTCGTAATAATTCGTTTGGTCTTGTAATTCCTTATCGTTATATAAATATTTATTAATCAGGTCAGTATTAGCAACATGCACCCCACTCATCCGCATACCGAAGGGGTAGTAATGGTCTTCTTGGATGATTACTGCATTTCCTTCCATATCACTGCCGAAGGTTACTCTCACATTGCCAAGGTGGTCGGTTAAATTGTATTGGTATTGCGGCGATTCTGCCGGCGGGGCTTTTGCCGAAGGAGGAACAATACGCCCGCCGGGTATGTTTATAAAACTAATTTCATTATCAACATAAACATATGCACCGCTGTAATCCGTTGTTGTTGTTAATTTAGTTTCTTCGATAACTTTGGTTTGCAGTTTTACACCTGTTGCAGTGTATAAATATTCAGTTCTGTCATCGGCAGATTTTATTATTTCAACAGGTTGGTTCAGGTGGTTGTATGTTACCGAATTTATACCTTTGTTTAAGTCTTTGGTCATGTTGCCGTTGGCATCATAGTAGTATTCATGTTGATGTTGCGGGCTTGTGTAATCTTTAAAATCGTTATTCAGTTGTGTTTCAATTTCACTAATGGCATCACTTACAATTGTAAGTTTCTTACCGTTGTATGTATATGTTAAATTATCAATTAATTCATAAGCAGGAACTACAGAAGGCGGTCCCGGGTTAATACATTTGGTTTTTTCAAGTATTTCTCCAGCTCTTTTTAAGGTTTTAATATTGCCGTTTAAATCGTAGCTGATGTTTACATTATATTTGCTGCCGGGTGAATATACTGCACTTGTTAATCTGTTTAAATCGTCATATCTGTAATAATAGGTTTTTAC
>JAUVIG010000570.1 GCA_030592825.1 Chlorobiota bacterium
GACGATTGAAATTTATGAAGCACTATCGGGATAATGCAAGAAAATTTCAAGAAGTATCCGGAAAACTCTGAAAACCCTTTGGGAACAAATATAATAAACAATCTGACTTCGTTAAAATTTTTTGAAATAGCTACGGCTATTACATAAAATTTGTGCCTCGCATCTTATTCATTATATTTGTTTCTTGAAAGAAATTAATTAATAGAGGTTACCTTAAGTTAAAACAATAACATGCTGGTCAAAACATACGGAAGTGCCGTTCAGGGAGTTGATGCAACAACAATTACAGTAGAAGTTAATATTTCAAGAGGTGCAAATTTTTATTTGGTTGGTTTGCCGGATGCTGCTGTAAAGGAGAGTCAACAAAGAATTGAATCTGCATTGAGGGAACACGGATATAAAATTCCCGGAAAAAAAGTAGTAATTAATATGGCTCCCGCCGATATTCGAAAAGAAGGTTCATCATACGATTTAACAATTGCAATTGGAATTCTTGCTGCAAATGAGGATATAAATTCAGACGAAATACATAATTACGTTATAATGGGAGAACTTTCCCTTGACGGAACTTTAAAACCGATAAAAGGGGTTTTGCCGATTGCAATCCAAGCAAGAGAAGAAAATTTCAAGGGTTTTATTTTACCGAAAGAAAATGCAAGAGAAGCTGCTGTCGTAAACAGTCTTGATGTTTACGGTGTTGAGAACATAAAAGAAGTTATTGATTTTTTTGATGAAAAGATTGAACTTGAACAAACAGTGGTTGATACCCGTAAAGAATTTTACGAAAATGTGAGTTTTACTGATTTAGATTTTGCAGATGTTAAAGGTCAAGAAAATGTTAAGCGTGCATTGGAGATTGCAGCAGCAGGCGGACATAATATTATTATGATAGGTCCACCGGGAGCAGGTAAGACAATGATCTCTAAAAGACTTCCGACAATACTTCCGCCACTCACATTACATGAATCCTTAGAAACTACAAAAATTCATTCCGTTGCCGGGAAAACCGAAAAAAATTCATCGTTAATAACACAAAGACCGTTTCGTTCTCCGCATCATACTATTAGTGATGTTGCATTAGTCGGAGGCGGACAATTTCCGCAACCCGGCGAAATTTCTTTAGCACATAACGGTGTATTATTTTTAGATGAATTACCTGAATTTAAACGTACTGTCTTGGAAGTTATGCGTCAACCATTAGAAGACAGGAAGATAACTATTTCAAGAGCAAAATTTACGGTTGACTATCCTGCAAGCTTTATGCTTGTTGCATCTATGAACCCTTGTCCTTGCGGTTATTATAATCATCCTGACAGAGAATGTGTTTGCGGAAGCGGAACTGTGCAAAAATATCTGAATAAAATTTCAGGTCCTTTGCTTGACAGAATTGATATTCACATTGAAGTTGTTCCCGTACCTTTTTCAAAGTTGGATGATGCAGAACCCGGAGAAAGCGGTGAAGTAGTAAGGAAAAGAGTTATTGCTGCCCGAAATATTCAAGAAGAACGCTTTAAAGAATTTAATGAAATACACAGCAATGCTCAAATGTCACCAAAAATGATGAGAACTTATTGTCAAATTGATAAAACAGGAGTTTCATTATTAAAGAATGCAATGGAAAGATTAGGATTATCAGCCAGAGCTTATGACAGAATACTAAAGGTATCCCGAACAATTGCAGATTTAGCATCTTCCGAAAGCATAAAATCCGAACATCTTGCCGAAGCTATTCAATACCGAAGTTTGGACAGGGATAGTTGGGGCGGGTAAGGTTGGCATTACAAACATTGAAGCCTTCACTCGAAGTGAAGGCTTCAACAGGATACTTGGAGTGAAGACTTGAATAAAACACATACATTTACATTCATCCGATGATTTCAAGTCATCGGATGAATATAAAGTAGTAGTTTAACAGAAATAATGCAGATATAAATGTTCAATCAAAATTTTGGTTCCTATGCCGATTAGTATGATCCCGCCAATTATTTGTATCTTTAAATTGATCTTCTTTGATATAAAATTACCGAACCAAACCCCTGTAAAAGAAAATAAAAAGGCTGAAATGCCTATGAATCCTACTGTTTGAAAAATTGGTACATCAATAAGCGAAAAACCAATTCCTACGGCTAAAGCATCAATACTTGTTGCAAAAGCTAAATATAGTATTACTTTAAAACCGGTATTATATTCTTTTTTATTATTATTTTTACTGTTCTTTATTTCTTCTGCTATCATTTTTATTCCAATAAATAAAAGGATCACAAAAGCTATCCAATGATCAAAGGCTTCTATGTAATTTTTTATTTTTGTTCCGGCAAGGTATCCGAAAAGCGGCATTATTAAATGAAATATTCCGAATATTAGAGATAGTTTCAGAGCAATTCTTACTTTGTGTTTTGAGGCATATGTTCCGTAAACAACAGATACTGCAAAACTATCAATTGATAATCCTATTGCAGTAAGTATTAACAGGCTTATATTCATTTTGAAAAAAGTTGTTACAAAAATACTAACTATTGGGTATTGTACAAATGTTAATGTTAAGCTTAATTTGTCCTGTAATATTTATATAAAACAATCTAATTATCAGGAATTGTATTTTCATATAATATAATTTTGTATATTTGTAAAATACAAATTTGTGTGCTGTTAATATACAAAACATAATTATGCTCCTAAAGTCAA
>JAUVIG010000251.1 GCA_030592825.1 Chlorobiota bacterium
ATTGAAAAACAAAATTAGAATTGAATAAGGAAGTTTTGTTATAAAACTTCCTTTTCTTATTTTTGACGCTTCAAAAACAGCTCTTTCGGATTTGCAATCCGAAAGGAAACTGTAAAGAATTTCAAAATTCTATTTTCCTGTCTGCCGTCAAGCAGGCAAGTTTCTAAAATCTAATTTCAAAATGAAAATATCCTACAATCAACTCAAACAATATATTGATATTAACATAAACCATATTGACCTTGCTGAAATTCTGACAGATATAGGATTAGAAGTTGAAGGCATTGAGGAATATGAAAGTGTAAAAGGCGGACTTGAAGGTTTTGTTATAGGTGAAGTGAAAACTTGCGAAAAACATCCTAATGCTGATAAATTAACTGTTACAACTGTTGATATTGGAACCCATGAATTGTTGCCTATTGTTTGCGGTGCTCCTAATGTTGCACAAGGACAGAAAGTTGTAGTTGCCACAGTCGGAACAAAATTATATGACGGAGATAAAGTTATTCCCATCAAAAAAGGAAAAATCAGAGGTGAAATTTCAGAAGGAATGATTTGTGCCGAAGATGAAATAGGCATAGGAACATCTCATGACGGAATAATGGTTTTACCCGAAGATTCTGAAATCGGAACTTTTGCAAAAGATTACTTTCAGATAGAAAAAGACATTATTTTTGAAATCGGTTTAACACCCAACAGAGCCGATGGTGCATCACATATAGGCGTTGCTCGTGATTTAATTGCATTTTTCAAACATCAATCGAAAGATTTAAAAATAGACAAACCCGATGTCAGCAATTTTAAAGTTGATAATACTGATTTGCAAATTCCTGTTGAAATTGAAAATAACGAAGCTTGCAAGCGGTATTCAGGCGTAACTGTTTCAGGAATTACTGTAAAAGAATCGCCCGATTGGCTGAAAATCAGATTGCAAGCTATCGGATTACAGCCAATTAATAATATTGTTGACATAACAAATTATGTTTTACATGAAACCGGACAACCTTTGCATGCATTTGATGCTGAAATGATTAAAGGTAACAGGGTTATTGTTAAGACAATGAAAGAAGGAACAGTTTTTAAAACATTAGATGAAGAAGAGCGAAAGTTGCATAACGAAGATTTAATGATTTGTAATGCAGAAAAAGGCATGTGTATTGCAGGTGTTTTCGGAGGAATTGATTCAGGTGTTACCGAAAAAACTAAAAATATTTTTTTGGAAAGTGCTTATTTCAACCCTGTATATGTACGTAAAACTTCAAAAAGACATGCTCTGCAAACAGATTCTTCATTTCGTTTTGAAAGAGGTGCAGACCCGAATAATACAATTTATGCTCTAAAACGTGCAGCACTGTTGATTAAAGAAATTGCCGGCGGAAATATTTCATCAGAGATTGTAGATGTTTATCCCGAACCGATTAAAGATTTCAAAGTTGAAGTTTTATATTCTCACATCGACCGATTAATCGGAAAGAAAATCGACAAAGAAGAAATTGATACTATTCTGAAAGCACTTGAAATAAAAATTATTGACAAAACAGAAGATAAGATTATCGTTGAGGTTCCGCCGTATAGGGTTGATGTTACACGTGAAGCTGATATTATTGAAGAAATATTGCGAATTTACGGATATAACAGCATTGATTCGTCAACATCTGTTAAATCGACACTTTCTTTTGCACCTGTTCCCGATGAAAATAAATTAAGAAATACAATTTCTGATTTTTTGAGTTCGCAAGGATTTTCCGAAGCTATGTCAAACTCATTGACAAAAGGTAAATATTATGAAAATGCAAAAGGTTTTAGTGAAGAACATTCAGTAAAAATTCTTAATGCTTTAAGTAACGATTTAAATGTATTGCGTCAAGATATGCTTTTCGGAAGTTTGGAAGCTGTTATCAGAAACATCAATCATAAAAACTCTGATATTAAATTATACGAATTCGGAAACACATATCAATATCATAAATCTGAAAATAACAATCTTTTAAAATCATACAAAGAAGAACATCATTTGGTATTGACAGTTTCGGGCAATAAAAATCCCGTAAATTGGAATACACCGGAAGTTGCAAGCGATTTTTATTATTTAAAATCAAGAGTTGCCGGTATTTTTAAACGTTTGAATTTTGATATAAATAAATTAAGAACCGAAGAAACAAATTCGGATATTCTTACTTACGGAATTAAGCACAGCATCAATAACAAAACTTTGGTTGAACTTGGCAGAGTAAGCAATAAATATTTAACAACATTTGATATTGAGCAAGAAGTTTATTTTGCTGATATTCATTGGGATAATGTAATCAAATATTTACCTGAAACACCAAATTTTAAACCTATTCCGAAATTTCCCGCAGTAAAGCGAGATTTAGCTTTGCTTCTTGATAAAGATGTAGAATTTGCTCAAATAGAAGAACTTGCATACAAAAGTGAAAGGAAACTTCTAAAAAGCGTAAGTATTTTTGATGTTTTTGAAGACAAAAAACTCGGAGCAAACAAAAAGTCATACGCAGTAAGTTTTATCATTCAAGATGAAACCAAAACATTGAAAGACAAACAAATTGATAAAATTATGAAAAAGTTGCAAAATACTTTTGAAAAAGAATTGGGTGCGGAATTGAGGTAATTTTTGTATCTTTGTTATAAATATACACATAATGAATTATACTATAAATATTAAAATAAAAGATTCAAACCGATTTGATGCTTTTTTACTTTTCTTGAAATCATTTGATATAGCAGAAATTACTGAAATTAGAAAGGATAATGTTATTATTGAAGATAAATTACCGGAAAAATTAATTTCGGAACAGAAAAATAAAAAAAATCCGCAAGAATATTATGGTCTGTGGGAAAATAGAAGTATTCCGGATATTAAACAATTCAGAGAGAATTTATGGCAAAGAACGAAATAGTTTGCGATTCAAATGTTTTTATCAATCTGTTACGCAATGATTTACAGACAGTAGATGTTGTCAGAAGAATTGGTGAAGAGAATATAATTATGCCGATTATAACATCTATTGAACTGGTTAAAGGAAGTCAATCAAAGAAAGAATTGAAATCTGTTATTGAATTTATTAATTCTTATAAAAGTTTACAAATTAATCGTAAAGGAATTAATTTATCATTAGAACTTATTAAAAAATATCATTTGTCAAATAATTTAGGACTTGCAGATGCTATGATTGCAGCTTCTGTTGTTATTACCGATTTACAATTATTTACTTTTAATGTAAAAGATTTTGATTTTATCAAAAGTCTTAATTTATACTATCCTCCAAGTATTAGTAATATAAAAAGAAAATAAAAATTCTATGCAATAAGTTTATCATTCAAGACGAAACAAAAACATTGAAAGATAAACAAACTGATAAAATTATGAAAAAGTTGCAATATACTTTTGAAAAAGAGTTGGGTGCGGAGTTGAGCTGACTATATAGCAAAAATTCGTCCGACCACTTGGAGTAGTCAGACGAGTTTAAACATTTTATCTTACTTAAAAAAACGAATAGCTAAAGGATATTTCCATACTTCACCTCTGTTAGCCTTAATACCGCCGACTATCGGAAAGATAATTTCAATAATTACCAGTATAATTAATAATCCGATACCTACATAAATAAATATTAAAACAGCAGAGATAATTGCATAAATTACTGAACTTATCATCCAATTAATTATGTTTTTGCCGTGAGCATCAATGGTTTCACTTTCTTTATTATTTGTCAGCCACATTACAATAGGCATAATAAGCCCTGCTAACGGTACAATGAAACCGCCAAATTGACTTAAATGCATAAGCATGGAATAATTTTTTTCATCCATACCCCAAAATTGTTTATCATTTTGTTTATTTTCAGTTGTTTCCATATTTAAATTTTTATAAAATATTTAAGTCATAGTTTGTTTTATATTTACAAATATAGTAATTTTTACGGTATAAGACGTAATTCATGAAACTGTGATTTTATCAAAAATCAATATGTGTTAATGAAAAAAACTTATCTCAAATAACCCGTTCCCCTTTCTTGAACAACATTAATAAAGTTCCTGACAGAACGATCATACCCTTTTTCAATATCATCAGGAAAATAACATGCAGGCAGTTCTCCGATTCTTTTGTGCGAAGCAATACAATCACAGCAAATCCCTTTTGAAGAACAAGGATAGGAACAGTTGCAATAACTCATATTTTTTTCTTTTTTACATTCCATAGTTTTTGATAATTTTGTTTGTTCAAATATATATATAAATTTGTTTTATAAAGAGTAAAGTTTTAAAGGAACTTTTGCTGTTTACAAAAAAAAATCATAATAAATCAGCGTTAATCTGCATCTAATAAACAAACAAATGAAATTAAACTTAAAAAAGTCTATCGCATTCTTCGACCTTGAAACAACAGGTATTGATGTCAGCAAAGATCGCATTGTTGAAATTGCAATTTTAAAAGTAAACCTGAATCAAAGTACGGAATCCAAAACCATGAGGATAAATCCTACAATTCCGATACCAAAGGAGGTTACAAAAATTCACGGAATATCGGATGAAGATGTGAAAGATGCACCAACATTTAAACAAGAGGCAAAAAATATTGCGAAATTTATAGAAGGTTGTGATTTAGCCGGTTACAATTCCAATAAATTTGATATTCCGCTTTTGGCTGAAGAGTTTTTAAGAGCAGATGTTGATTTTTCTTTAAAAAACAGGAACTTTGTAGATGTTCAGGTAATTTTTCATAAAAAAGAACAAAGAACATTAACAGCAGCGTATAAATTTTATTGTAAAAAAGAATTGGAAGGAGCGCACGGAGCTGAAGCAGATACTAATGCAACTTATGAAGTGTTGCAAGCACAATTAGATATGTATGATGATTTAGAAAATGACATTGAAGCATTATCAAAAATTTCATATCATAAAAAAAGTGCCGATCTTGTCGGAAGAATTGTTTATAATAAGAAAGGTGAAGAAGTTTTTGCTTTCGGAAAACATAACGGCAAAATCGTTGAAGAAGTCCTTGAAAAAGATCCCGGTTATTTTGCTTGGATGATGAATGCAGACTTCCCGCTTTATACAAAAAAAGTATTGACTGAAATTAAGTTGAGGAAAAGTGGATTGCAAAAATAATGTAAGATTGATATTAACCTTTTAGCGGTTTTGAACCGCTTAAAGGTTTTAAATAGTATGGCACCAAAGTCCCCTTTAGGGGATTTAGGGGTAAAAATAAAACAATGAAAATTATTTGCATAGGCAGAAATTATGCCGACCACATTAAAGAAATGAACAGCAATGTTCCGGAAATACCTGTCTTTTTTCTTAAACCGGATACAGCTTTGTTAAGAAAAAACAAACCGTTTTATTATCCTGAATTTTCTAAAGAAATACATTACGAAACCGAAGTTGTAATTAAGATTAACAGATTAGGAAAACATATTGAAGAAAAATTTGCTCACAGATATTATTCTGAAATTGGTCTCGGAATTGATTTTACTGCAAGAGATTTACAAAGAGAATGCAAAAAGAAGGGCTTGCCGTGGGAAATTGCAAAAGGTTTTGATCATTCGGCACCTTTAACAGAAACCTTTGTTAATAAAGAAGATTTGCCTGATAATATTAGTTTTAAATTAGATCTTAACGGAGAAACAGTTCAAGAAGGAAATACAAAAGATATGATTTTTTCTTTTGATAAACTGATTAGTTATTTGTCAATATTTTTCCCTCTGAAAATAGGTGATTTAATTTTTACCGGAACACCTTCCGGAGTAGGAGAAGTAAAAATAGGAGATAAGTTAAAAGGATATTTGGAAGATAGATTAATGTTTGATTTTAGGATTAAATAATAAAATTAATTTATGCAAATAAA
>JAUVIG010000169.1 GCA_030592825.1 Chlorobiota bacterium
AGCCGAGCTCATGCTGTTTGGCAAATAGCTGCTGCAAAGAATTCCCCGAGAATTGCTTCTCTGTGCGGAGATTTGAATTTGAGAATTTGGAATATATCAACTTTGCAAATTGAAAAAGTTTTTCCGTACATCCAAAAAATTGCTTTAAACGGAACCGGTAACATATTAGCTATGCGTGGTTATAATGCCGAAATACCGGGCTATAACGCAATTATGTTTTGGGATTTGGATTCAGCAAAATTTAAAGGTTTTATTCCTTTTACCGATATTTTATTTGATATGAAATTTTGTGCTGATAATAAACATATTATTGTAATGACTTTCAGTAATGAAATTGCAGTATGGAATATTAACAGCAAGAAAAAAGTCATATCAATTCAAGGAAGCGGATACGGTTATCAAAAAGTTGATATTTCACCTGATTTAAAATATATTGCTTACGGTTCTTCAGGACTTGCAGGTGTAAGAATCTACAATACCGAAACTAAAGAAACAATTATCATTGAAGAAGCTCACAGTATGATTGGTGCCAGTGATCTGAAATTCAGTTCTGACGGAAAATATTTGCTTACCGGAAGTTTTGATCAAGAAGTTGCCGCATGGGAAACAGACACTTGGAAAAAAATTGCAAGTTATAAAGGAAATATCGGGCCTGTGAGTTGCGTAAACATTAATTTTAATAATGATGAACTGGCAAGCGGTGCAATGGGCAGTACAGTTACAGAATCTGACTATGCCGTTAATGTTTGGAATACATCTCAACATGAAATGATATGCAGTTTAAAAGGTCATGAATTAGCTGTTAACAGTATTGCCTTTAATAAACAAAACCGTTTATTATTCAGCGGAAGCACAGACGGAACTGTCAAAGTTTGGAGTTTAAACAGTTGCAAAGAAATTATGTCATGTATTTCAATTGATTATGATGATTATATTTTTGTTACGCCTGATTATCATTACACGGGATCAAAAGATGCCTTAAAAGGTGTCGGGTTTAAAATGAACGGTACAAAATTATATCCGTTTGAACAATATGATCTTCGTCTTAACAGGCCTGATATTATTGCGGAAAGGCTTAATATTGCACCTGCAAATTTGATAAAAGCATTTAAAAGAGCCTACCAAAAACGCCTTGAAAAAATGGGTTACAACGAAGATATGTTAAATAATGATTTCACTATACCAACATTAATTATTGAAAATAAAAATGATATTGCATTTCAATCAAAATCAAATGAATTAACCATTGATATTTCAGCTTCAGATGAAACCTATCCCCTTGACAGAATCAACATATGGATTAATGATGTTCCGATATACGGCAGAGACGGTATAAACCTCAAGGATAATAATGCTGAAAAGATCAATAAAAAAATAAAGCTGCAACTCTCCGAAGGAAAAAATAAGATACAGATTTCTGTATTAAATTCTAAAGGTGTTGAATCATTAAAAGAAACTATTGAGATCATAGCTCCTGAACTAAAGAAAAAACCTGATTTATATATTGTTGCTGTTGGAGTGTCTGACTATATGAATGATGAATATGACCTGAATTATGCGGCTAAAGATGCTAATGATCTGACAGCCATTTTTGAAAAGAAAAAAGATAAGTTTGAAAATATTCATATTATAAAGATATTAGACCATGATGCTACTAAAGAGAACATTTTGAAAACAAAGAAAGAACTTGAAAAAACAAGAATAAATGATTTAGTAATTATTTATACAGCCGGTCACGGTTTTCTCGATGATAATTTAGATTATTTTTTTGCTACAACTGATATTGATATTTTTAACCCGTCAAAAAACGGATTATCTTATGAAGAACTGGAAAGTTTACTCGAAAATATTCCTGCCCGCAAAAAATTGCTTTTAATGGATGCTTGCCACAGCGGTGAAATTGATTTTGACGAATATGATCTGTATGTGGATAATATGAGTGATAATGTTGTAGCAAGAAGTGTGTATGTTTCCAAAACTTCTGCCTCCCATATCGGATTGGATAATTCTTTTCGATTAATGAAAGAACTGTTTGCAGATTTAAGACGCGGTTCCGGTGCTGTTGTTATTTCTTCGGCAGGAGGTGTTGAATATGCTTTCGAATCTGATAAATTAAAAAACGGAGTATTTACTTATGTTTTAATTAATGCTTTAAAATTATTGAAAGCCAATGAAAACGGGGATAATACAATTACAATTTCTGAATTGCAAAAATACGTTATGAAAACCGTAAGTGATCTTACAAAAGGAAGGCAAAATCCAACAGTCAGAAGAGAAAATTTGGAATTTGATTTTGAGGTTTGGTAAAGGATTGATTAATATTAAAATTAATTATTAGAGGTTGCCATATAACCTTACAATTTAACTAATAAAACAGTAACATCATCTCTTTGAGGTGTATTTCCTCTATATTTCTCAAATATTTGTTTCATAAAAAATTTTTGTTTTTCAATATCAAATTCAGCAATTTCTTCTATCATTTTTTTAAACGTATTTCTTCCGAAACAATTGTGTTCTATGTCGCTTTGCACTATGAAACCGTCAGTGGCAATGTACAATATATCCTCTTTTTCTAATAGTAATTCATGTTCTTCAAATTCATTATTATCAGAATATTCACCTCCGATTGGTTTTATGCTTCCACTAATACAGTTAACCTTTTTTTCATTTTTTTGATAATAAAACAGTGGGAGTTTGGCTCCTGAAAATATAACTTTCATTTTCCCTTTTTTTGTTTCTTCTGTAGAACACAAAGCAATACCTATTCCGTCACTATTATTGGAATACTCTTGATTTAATATTTTTTTTATGTTTTCATCCAAAAAATTCAGAATTTCTTTTGGTTGAAAAATCTGTTTAGTATGAACTATTTCTTCTAATAATCTTGAACTTATAAAAGACAAAAATGCACCGGGAACTCCATGTTCTGTACAATCAACAGCTGCAATAAATTTTCTTTTATTTAAAACATCAGCAGTCCAATAAAAATCACCGGAAACAATATCTTTCGGGAAAAAAATTAATTCAGTTTGATATTCATCGTGTAGTTTTTGTTCATTGACCATAATAGATCTTTGAATAGTTTTTGCGAAATTAAGAGTTGAATTAAGCATTATGTTTTTCTGCTCAACATGCATTCTTTGTGTAAAAAGTTCTTGTTTTAATTCTTCTTGTTCTTTTGAACGTCTGTATAGTTCAGAGTTTGTTTGTTCAAACTGAAGTTTTTGTGTTAATAGTTCTTGTTTTAATTTTTCTTGTTCTTTTGATTGTTTAATAAGTTCATTATTTGCTTGCTCAACTTCAAGTCTTCCTGCAAAATGTTCTTGTTTTAACTTTTCAGATTCTTTTTTTAATTTGATAATATCTTTTTCATAAGATAATTTATTAGTTGTACGTTCTTGATTAAATTCTATATATAACTTTTTATATTTTATTATTTTATTTCTGTATTCTTCCAAAACATTGTCTTTTTCTTTTATTTGTTTGAATTGACGAGAAAGAATAATCCAAAAAATAACGATTATTAATAATATAACAATAAAAAATGTTATATGAGTAATTAGTACTGTTAACCTTTGCTCCTTAACAATATCACTAATATTATTTGTCACCAGTTGAATATTCCATAAATATGATAAGAAAATTACTGTTCCTATAACAATAATAATCAATATCATAACAATATTACCTTTAAACTTCATAATAAATCAGGTCTTATATTTGTTTATAAAAGTTAAGAATCATTAATGGTCATATATACTAAAGTTTGATTTAATAAACAATAAGCAATTTCGCCAAAAGTAATAGGTCCGCCTATTTCCACTTTATTGTTCTCTAAATCTCCGTATAAATAATTTAAGATACAATTACATGAAAAAGCCATTTCATTATAAATTTGTGAAACCTTAATTTTAAATTCTGTAACATAATTATCAATAGGTTCGGCAAATTTGTATATCCTGTTTGGAAAAACCGGAGCGTAAAAATGTACAATTCCATTTTCAATATCGACTTCTTTTATGCTGACATTAATTCCAATACCGGAGTAATCTGCAACAATTGGTAATTTTGTGTCAATTTTTTTAGAATTAATATAATCTGCAAAATTTTCTTTTTCACCGTTAATTATACATTCTTTTGCCGAAAAACCGGATGTTATAAATTTTATTGAATCACCTGTCTCATTTCTTTTAAAAATGTTCACAATATTAATTCCGGCTTTTTTATTATCAGGCAGTTTTACGTGAAGTGCAATTGCTTTATCTTTATTGCTTTCTTTAATTAAACCGTTGTAAATTTTTGCTTCAGGATTTTTTGAATTTAAATCAAAACCGGAAATCCAACCGACAAAGGGATTTCTGTATAAATTTTTAATCTTCCAATTATTTACGGCAAAATATTGGTGTATTTCAGAAAAAGCAGGAATAATAAAAAGTGTAAAACCGTTTTCAAAAAAATTAACAAATATTTCTTCATAATTGTTTATATCATATGCTTTGATTTTAAAGTCTTCTGCGAAATCTGTAAGATCATCAACATATATTTCATTCTGACTGAATACTCCGCCTTTATCTTTTGTCATAAAATACGGAATTGTTCCTGCTATCCAGTTTCCTTTCGGAAGTCGTGAAAGAACTTGTTCATCTCCTGCAAGAGATAATATTCTTCCTTTTTTAATCAGTTCTGTAACTGTCTCAAATGAATGTATTATTTTTTTCATTATAAATATTATGTAATTTGCAAATTATGTACTGCATAATATCATGTCAAGCAAAACTTTTCAAAATAATTCTGCTTAACCCTTTTTAATTAACGGGCACTCCTAAAAACTCAAATATTAAGGCTTTTTGAAATTTTAAAAACGGAGTTCCGAAAGCATTCGGAATGAGGGTTTTAAAATTTCAAAGTAACGCAAAGATTGGTGTTTTTAGGAGTGCCCGTTAATTAAAAAGAAATATTAGTTTAATACAAATATACAAAAAATTCTGTTACCTGCCAAGAAAACCAAGTAAAAGATATATAATATTTTTAACGAATATGTGAGAATCTATAGTCTTGTGAACAGCCCGCCAATCCATTTTTTTGAAGATCATATTGCTATCCTAACTTTTTTTTGTAACTTAGCGGGTGTGGTGTATAATAATAATATTATGAAACAAAAGCAACTTAATATTACTGATCAATCTCTCATAAAAAGCGAAGAAAAGTTCAGAACCTTCTTTGAGTCATCAACAGATGCTATACTTATACTTGATCCTGAAACAGGTTATATTGACTGTAATTCTGCTGCTTTAAAAATGTTTTCTGTACCATCAAAAGAAGAAATGCTGAAATTAAACCCTGCTGAACTTTTACCGAAATATCAACCCGGAGGTAAGCTCTCATTAGAATTGGCAAAAAAAAATATTGACAAAACTCTCAAAGACGGAATGTGTATATTTGAGTGGTTTCATAAAAGCCTTGACGGTACAGAATTTCCTGCAAACGTACTTGCCGTAAAAATTGTATTGGCCGGTAAAACCCTCATACAGGAAACAATCAGGGATATAACTGACTGCAAACAAACAGAGCAAGACCTTCAGGAATCAGCAGTTCGCTACCGCACACTTTATGAATCTGCAAGTGATGCTATTTTTCTGATGAAAGGTGAGATGTTTACTGACTGCAATCAAAAAACTCTCGAAATGTTCGGATGCAAACGTGAAGAAATAATAGGACACACTCCTATAGAGTTTTCTCCTGTTATTCAGCCCGACGGCAAAAAATCTATTGAAAAAGCTATTGAAAAAATCACTAAGGCTGTTAGCGGAAATCCACAGCTTTTTGAGTGGAAACATAAAAAATTGGATGGTACTCTGTTTGATGCAGAAATCAATTTGAATTCAATTGAACTTTCAACAGGAATCCATATTCAAGCAATTGTTCGTAACATTACCAATCGCAAAAAAGCAGAGCAGAAATTGCAGGAATCAGAGCAACGCTACAGAAACATTTTTGAGAATTCTCTTATCGGCATATATCAAACTACTCCTGACGGAAGGATTCCGGCAGCAAATCCGGCACTCGTAAATATGTTGGGATATTCTTCTTTTGAGGAGTTTGCTCAACTTAATTTGGAAAACGAAGCAGATTATCCTATAACAGGAATAAAGCGTTCAGATTTTAAGAAACGCATCGAAAAGGAAGGGCAAATAGTCGGGCTTGAATCTATATGGAAAAAAAAAGACGGTACCAATCTGTATATTCGTGAAAATGCACAGATATTTCGCGACGATAAAGGAAATATAAAGTATTACGAAGGAACAGTTGAAGACATCACCTTACAAAAAGAAGCAGAATCAAAAATAAAAGCAAGCAATGAAGAATTAACAGCCACAACCGAAGCTTTAAAACAAAGCAACCTGGAACTTACTATTGCCGTTGAAAAAGCCAAAAGAAGCAAAGAACTGGAAATTGCAAATGAGAAACTGCTGAAAAACGAAAAAATTCAAAAAAAATTAAATGAAGAACTTCAGGTAAGCGAAGAAGAATTAGGCCAATTAAATGAAGAACTTCAAACTTCAAACGAACATATTGAAACTCAATACAGGCAAATTGAAAATCATAAAAACAGACTAAGAGCTGTTTTAGATAATTCAAATACAGTTATTTATGTAAAAGACTTAAAAGGAAAATATCTAATTATAAATAAGAAGTATGAACAATTGTTTAATATCACAGAAAAAGAAATAATCGGAAAAACAGACTTTGATATTTTTCCACGTGAAGTTGCCGAAAAATTAATTAAAAATGATAAAAAAATACTTAAAGAGAAAAAACCTCTGAAATTTGAAGAAGACGTGTTACATGAAGACGGCATGCACACATATATATCTATGAAATTTTTGATTTATAATGATAATAATAAAGCTTACGCCGTAGGCGGAATATCCACTGATATAACAGAACGTATAAAAACAGAAAATGAAGGTAAGCAAAAAAGTAAAGAATTAGAAATCCTGAATCAAAAACTTATCGCATTAAATAAAGAAAATAAAAAACAAAACAGAGAACTTATTATTACTAAAGAATTAGCCGAATCTACCAATGCGGCCAAAAGTCGCTTCCTTGCAAATATGTCGCACGAAATACGCACACCGATGAATGCGATTCTTGGTTTTGCAGAAATTCTTGAGAAAAAAATTATTAATCCTGAATTTGAGCAATATTTATCAGCAATATCTTCAAGCGGAAAATCCTTAAATGTACTTATTAGTGATATATTGGATTTTAGTAAGATTGAAGCTTCAAAAATAAGTATTAGTTATTCTGCTGTAAGTTTGCATGAATTTATTGAAGTAATTATTCTGATATTCTCGAAAAAAATTGATGAAAAAGGCCTTGAATTTATTAGAAAAATTGATTCCGAATTGCCTGAATTTGTGATAATTGATGAAATAAGGGTTAAGCAAATAGTTACTAATTTATTGAGCAATGCCGTAAAATTCACGACTTCGGGCTATGTGAAACTTATTATTAAACTTATTAACAAAACAGAGAGTTTATGTAGTATCAAATTTTCAGTTATAGATACAGGGGTCGGAATTCCTCAAAATCAACAAAAAGTAATCTTTAAACCTTTCATGCAACAAAAAAACCAACCATTTGAAAATTACGGAGGCACCGGACTTGGTCTTTCAATATGTAAAGGATTGGCAGAAAAAATGGAAAGCAAAATAATGCTGAAAAGTAAACCCGAAAAAGGTTCCGAATTTACATTTATTTTAAAAGATATTGAAATCACTAACAGCGATCAAGTAAAAACAG
>JAUVIG010000525.1 GCA_030592825.1 Chlorobiota bacterium
GATAGTTGATAATGTTCCTGTTTTACTTGGAATTAATGAAGGTGGGAAATTACTTGTTTCATTGTTTCTGAAAATTTCGGAACTAAACATTAATGGTGTTGTTTTTCCTGTTTTTCATAAAAACATAGAGAACAAAAAGTGTAAAGTTGAAATTGTTGAAGATTTGTTTAGCTATGAATTTAAAACACTTTGGATGGGTCTTAATCAAAAAAATTATAAAATTTATATTGAAGCAAACGAAACTGAAAATAAACTTTTACTTAAAAAAACTCTTACTGCAAATATTCTTAGTTTTTTTAAGGGGATTGATTATCATGCTGAAGAAAAAATTATGCTCACTGCCGGACTTAATGAAAAACAAACAAAATTTAAAGATAAAAACATGATTGCATTTACCGGTAATTTTACAACAAATGCTTTGTTACCCGATTATATCGGTATTGGAAAATCAGTATCAAGGGGCTTTGGATGTATTGTTAGGAAGTAAAACCAGATAAAATTAGAATATTTTAATGAAAGTATAGGATAATAATATGGGGTGTACCCAAATAATATCCGATAAAATTATGGGTATTATCAAAATTATATCTAAATTTGCAAATAAACGCTTAAATATAAAACAAGATGTATATACCAAGAATAATTTTTGATGATATTATAAAACATCTCACAAAAAAGGAATTTACAATTATCACAGGAGCAAGACAAACAGGTAAAACAACAATTCTAAAACAATTATTCGATACAATTAAAAAACAAAATAAAGAGGTTTTTTATTTGACTCTGGAAAAAGAGGAAGTTTTACAAGAAATAAATAGTAATCCTGAAAATATTTTTCAATATACAGGCAGAATTGCTAATCCGTTATACGAAGGAGTTTCGGAAACAATTTATCTGCTATTGGATGAGATACAATATGCCGAAAATCCTTCTAATTTTCTAAAATATTTATATGATACATATAGTCCGAATTTAAAAATTATTGCTACAGGTAGTAGCTCATTCTATATTGATAAGAAATTTAAAGATTCACTTGTAGGACGAAAACGTTTGTTTCATTTGAAAACATTGAGTTTCGATGAGTTTTTAGTTTTTAAAGATAAAATTGATTTAAAGAATGAATTAGATAAAATCAGGGAAAAGCAAGAATACAAGTCTGTACGTTATGCGGAAATAATGCATTATTTGACTGAATACCTAACTTTTGGAGGCTACCCAAATGTTGTTCTTGCACAATCGAATGAAGAAAAAATTAATGTACTTGAAGAAATCAAAAATTCTTATATAAAGCGTGATATATTGGACTCAAAAGTAGAAAACAGGCAGGCTTTTTATAATTTATTAAACATCCTTGCCGGTCAAACCGGTAATTTGTTGAACAAAAATATGCTTTCCAAAAGCCTAAGAATTGACCTTTCTACTGTTGAAAATTATTTATATATAATGCAAAAAAGCTTTCATATTGAACTTGTTAAACCTTTTTTTAGGAATATTAAAAAGGAGCTTATCAAAATGCCTAAAGTATATTTTAATGATATTGGGTTATTAAATGTTTTTTTAAATAGGTTTCAATTTTTTATAAAAAGAGAAGACAAAGGAAGTTTACTGGAAAACTATGTATATATAAGATTAAGAGAAATATACAAGCAAGATAATATAAAATTTTGGCGGACTGCAAGCGGAAATGAAGTTGACTTTGTAGTTTCTGAAACATTCGGAAAAGGCAAGGCATTTGAAGTTAAATATAATGCAAATTTGTTAACTAAATCAAAATACAAATTATTCAGAAATACTTATCCTGATTATCCTCTAAATATTATTCAGTTTGATTTTGGTATAGACCCTTTGATTACTCCTGTTTTAAAATTATAATAATATGCAACTTTATATAAACACTTACGGGGCTTACGTTCACATAAAAGATGAAATGTTCGAGATCCGTATCAAAAAAGATAAAGAGATTGAAAAACATCATTATTCGGCAAAGAAAGTAACAAGTATAATTATTTCATTAGGGGCAGCATTAAGTTCCGATGCTGTAAAATTGGCTGTTGAAAATAATATTGATATAGTTTTTGCTGACTGGAATGGATTCCCATACGGAAGAATATGGCACAGCAAGCTGGGCAGCACTACTAAAATCCGTAAAGCACAACTTGAAGCAAGTCTTAACGAAACAGGACTAAAATGGATTAAAGAATGGGTGTCGGAAAAAATTCGCAATCAAACCGATTTTATTAAAAAACTAAAAAAACACAGGCAAACCAAAGCCGATTACTTAAGTGCTAAAATTGAAAAACTTCAAGCCCTTGAAATATCCATTACAAAATTAAAAGGCAATTGTGTTGCAGATGTTGCCGACACAATCAGGGGTATTGAAGGAACAGCCGGTCGCTTATATTTTGAAACATTAAACTATGTTTTACCTGAAGAATATCAATTTAATGGGAGAAGTAGTCGCCCCGCCAAAGACCCGTTCAATACATTTTTAAACTATTCTTATGGGGTTTTATATGGTAAAATTGAAAAAGCATTAATGATTGCAGGACTCGATCCTTATGTTGGTTTCTTACATCGTGACGACTACAACCAGCTTAGTTTTGTCTTTGATTTTATTGAACCATATCGAATTTATGCTGATACCGTTGTATTCAGACTCTTTTCAGCAAAAAAAGTAAATAAATCAAATACTGATAAAATAACAAGAGGATATTATCTTAATAAAGAAGGCAAAGAACTTCTTATTAATGCCTTCAATAATTATTTTGAAAATGATACTATCAGGTATAAAGGACGAAATCAAACTCGTAGTAATGCAATTCAAATGGACGCACATAGCTTTGCAAATAGTTTAATCAAATCATAGGCATTAAATATGATTATCTGGGTAATGTACGACATTGAGAAAGACAAAAGCCGTAATAAAATTGCAAAAGCATGCAAGCTTGCCGGCTTATACAGGGTGCAGTTTTCTGTATTTCTCGGTACTCTCAATGCA
>JAUVIG010000229.1 GCA_030592825.1 Chlorobiota bacterium
ATGGACAACGATCTTGGGAATTATTTCCTGTATATTGATTATTATTTACGGAATGCAGCAAAGGGGAATAAGTTTTCTGAAATAACAAAGCATCAAAAAATTGTGTTGATACCGCTTGTTGTGGATTTTACAATTAATCAAAAACAATTTGATAAAAAGTTTGAAAAGAAGGTATTCTATAAACTGCCGCCTCAAAAACCGGTTGATGCTCAAATATCAGATTTGTTCAAAGGAATTAAATTTTATTATGAAAATGATTTGCAAGTCAGCTCGGTTAAGAAACAAGGGAAAACCATTTATAACATTAAGCATATAAATATCTATGATTCCGGAGAGACTTTAGAACAAGCAAAAAATCGAAAATTGTTTGAAATTTTTCCTTTTCTCGGACTTAACACTTTGCATTATAATTTAAAAGAATTAAAAGCCGACTTAGAAAAATATTTCGGAAATTATGATTCTGTAAATACAAAGCAAAAAGACCTATATCAAAAGTTTTATGATAAGCTCGGAACATTCGACGGTAATTTAAATAAAGAAAACTACGATTATAATTTCATTTTCTCCGGAATAAAGGTATATCCGCCTTTGGGTTTTGATCCGTGGCCTCTTGATGAAAAAGAAAAAGCAAAGGTTGAGCATTTATATAAAATTTGTTCAGAGAAAGGAATCCCTGTTACAACCCATTGCAGCAGCGGTGGTTTTAAATCTGTATTTGATAATAAGGTATTAACCAATCCGAAAAAATGGGAGCAAGTTCTTCAAACATATCCCAAATTGAAACTGAATCTCGCTCATATGGGCTATTCAAAAACATTATGGAAGAATAAAGTTATTGATTTAATATGCAATAAATCCTATCCGAATGTTTATACCGATTTTTCAGATTACGGTCACAGCCAACATTATTATAATTCATTAAAAAGAAAGATGAATAATAATGCAGAAATGAAAGAAAAAGTAATGTTTGGGTCTGATTTTATGATTAATTTGTTTGACAGTAGTTCTTATAATGATTATTTAAAAAAGTTTTTTGCATCCAAACTCTCACAAGTTGTGAAGGACAAATTATGCAATAAAAATCCGCTGAAATTTCTGTTTGGTGAATAGATACCCGTTTAAACAAGCAGTTATAGATAATAAGATATAATTCACTCTTAAAATTATATACCATGGATACTGATAAAAATAATAACAAAACAGAGAAAATTTTCATTGACTCGCACATTCATTTATTTAACTTGAGCCATGCAGGTTTGTTGTCTTACCTTAACAGATTCTTAAAAAACAAGTCCCATTCTTATAGTGAGCTGTTAACACGAAAAAATTATTTTAATGTTTTTTTAGATATTATTTTAAAAATGGTGTTTAAAAAAGATGTACTGATAAAAGCATCTAAATTTTTGTTCTATTTCCTTTTTATTTCTTTTATTGTCAGTATTATTCTTTCAGGTATATCTCTAATTCCGAACATCACTTCTGATAAAATTTTACTGTCAATTTTTAAATGGTCGGGGACTTATACTGTAACTATCTTATTATTAATAGGATTAGTGCTCATTTTTAATAAGATTAAACAAAAAATAAAAGGCAAAAGTTTTCAAACCGGTTTCAGAAAAGTTGTAAATCTTCTTTCCGTTATGGAAAATGATATTGGCAGTTCGTTAGAGCTTTTAGAATTAGACATTCTTGATTTAGATTCAAAACTTAATAATAAGATATTAAAATCTCTTGACAGAAAGAACCGCAGAAAATTCAACTTACATAGATTATTTGATAACAATTCTTTTTCAGACATAGAAAGAAACGCAGTTGTAGAAATTATAAAGAATTATTTAGGAAGTGAAAATAAAAATGGTTTTCAGTTGGAAATTTCATCATGTGATAATGGGACGATAAAGCAACAATATAATCGATATATAATGACTCCTCTTATTGTTGATTATGGTTATAAAAATTACGATCTTGATGAAATTCATTACAGCAGTCCTCCGTCAAAACCTGTTGTTGCTCAAACAAAAGATGTTTTGGAAGGCATTAAAAACTATCACATAAACAGTAAATTTAAGATATTTGAAATTTACCCTTTTATGGGAATTAATCCTAACAGATATGATTGGGATGACAATTATATTGATGATAATGAAGCGGGCTCAACTGATAAAAAATGTAATGATGCAAAAGGTAAAGAACTTGAAGGCAATTCAATAAATAAAATGATGAATAAGTATTTTGCAAGTTTTGAGAAAAATGATCTTGCAATGATAAGATTAGGAAAATTCAAAGAAAAAGCAAAAGATTATTCAGGAAATTTAGATGAAAATCCTGCTTATTTTATTTTTAAAAAAGAATTTCAGGATAAGATTAAAAAATCGCTTATAGTTAATAAGTTAAAAGAGATTCATGAAAATAAAGATTCAAAAAAACAAATAATTAGTAAACTTAAGGGCGAGCTTTCAAAAAAAGCTCTAACTTTTACAAAAAGCTTTGAGCAAAAATCTGATGGCAAAGACGAAATATTTAAAAATATTGATGAATATTTATTTAACAATATCAATAAAAATAAATTGGAAGATTATATATATCCCTATAATTATTTTTTTACCGGTTTAAAAGTTTATCCCCCGCTGGGATTTGACCCTTGGCCGAAAAAAAACAATAACAATCAACAGAAAAAGGTTGAATATATCTACTGTTATTGCCAAAAAAGAGGCATCCCTATTGTAACACATTGCAATAACGGCGGTTTTACTATTGAGAGCAAAACGAATATTGAAAAATATACAAATCCTAAACGTTGGTCAAATGTATTAAAAACATATCCTGAACTTAAAATAAATTTTGCACACCTCGGCGGAGACGAACACGATGATGAGAAACAATGGAGAGAATCAATATTTACATATTGTATTGAATATGAAAATGTTTATACAGATTTTTCTTGCATGTGTTTTAATCATAAAGATTATATAAGATTAAATAATCAGATTGAAGATTATTTAAAATCTGATTGTATAAAAGCAGATATTGATAAAAACCGTAAAAAGCTGTATAAAAGAATTATGTACGGTACGGATTTCTCAATCAATTTAATGTTTGGCACCGATTCATATCAGGATTATTTAAACGAGTTTATTAATACAAAAGCATTTAGTAAAGATATTAAAGATTTATTTTCGTATGAAAACCCGATGAGATTTTTATTTGACAAAACAATTCCGCACAATAAAAAACAAAACCATGGAAACAACAAACAAAAGAGTCACGATTGCTAAGTATATCATAGTAATTACAGGAATAAAGCATATATTTTTTATAATTAATTCTACCGGCAAACTTATTGGATGGTTTACATACAGCCTGATTTTCAGGCATTTAAATTTCTAATATTTGAGGCTTGAAATTTTTATAAATTATAATAATGAAAAAATCACTTTTTAGGGGGTTAGATTTTTAATGCAAAGCTAATTAATGAGTAGTATAAATTTAAAACTACTCATATTATGACATTAAACACAAGAAGATTTAAAAGTATAGATGCATTAATCAGAACGGAAGCAACCGGAACGCCTAAAATGTTTGCAGAAAAGTTAGATGTATCAATTGCTACCATCTATCGCGATTTAAGATTTATGAAAAATGCCGGAGCACCAATTGATTATAATTTTCTGAAAAGGTCTTATTATTATAAAATAACCGGCAGTATGAGAATTTTATTTATTCCTGATAAATATAAATATCTAACAAAATAGATGATGAAAATAACAATGAATCATCAATGAGTTTCAATGATTCAATCAAATATACAGCTTTATTATTAATTTTATTGGGCTGTTTTGTAAAATGTAGAAATTTTGAACAAAGAAAATGCCTGTATTTATTAATGTATACAGGCATTTTTTTTATGGTATTATCTTAATTTTTTCTTTGTGATCCAGCCAGGATTCGAACCTGGGACCCACAGCTTAGAAGGCTGTTGCTCTATCCAACTGAGCTACTGGACCTTTTTTCGGATTGCAAAATTAATAAAAATTATTAAATTATAATCTTTATGTTTGAATTTTTGTTTTAAAGTCTTTATTCAGTTTTTTCAATAATATATTCTACATATTCCGGAGAGAATTTTACTGTCCCTATATCTTTTGGATATTTACTTAATACCAGCTTTAACTTTTCAGCTTTATTTGAATCAATTTCAGCATAATCTGCTGTCAGAACAAAGTTGTCTTTACTAATTGAGTTGTATCGGCTTAAAGTAACTTTATAAGTAATTTTTATTTCTTTGGGGAATGTTATTACTTTTAAACTGTCAGGGCAATTTATTACTTTAATAGGGATAAGAGATGTGCTTTCAGTATATTTCTCAACCGGTATAATTATATTAATATTTTCTTCAGAGAAATTAATATTCTTGATTTTTGTTAAGAGAACTTTACTTTCGAGTGTGTCATCAAGATCTTTAAAATTAATTTTTGCCGTCTCAACAGAATTAATTTTTGATATATTTTTACCTGATCCGTATATCATTATACTGTCAGGAACAGCTTTAACAGCTCCGGATTTCATATATAAAGGCTTACAGCTGAAATCAATATTTAATTTTACGGGAACCTTTTTTGATAATATTTTATTTGTAGTGAAAATAATTGTTTCAGGTTTAATACTTATAATTTCAATATTAGTTAGTCCGGGAAACAATTCATCTGATAATTTACTCGTATTTATGATAATTTTAGATTTGTCTGACTTATCTTTAACAGCATATTTATTGACATTAATTTTTATGGGTTTTGAGATGTTTAATTTTCGAAGAATATCAAAGCCGTAGGCTTTTACACTAACAGTTAGCTTGTCGGGTACAGAAACCGAAGAAGAAATACTTTTAGGGAAATTATAAAATTCGGCAGGATATTCAATCTTTGTTGTGTATTCTTTGTTTAATGCATTAAGGAACCAGAATATTGTTGCAACTATAACAAAAACCGAAAAGATCACAATTTTTTTCTTGGATATTTTCGGTTTTTTAAATTTCATAATATTTTAATAAAATTCTGAAATTAATTATTGTTATATGTCAAAACTTCTTCAACAGTCAAGGTGTTTTCATTACCTTCTTCATCAGTAGTTTCGATAAACAGATATCTTTCTAATATAAGTTCATCTTTTGCCAATCTTTGTATTAAGTATGTTCCTTTGTCTTCAAATATAATTCCGATTTTATTTTTATTTGAATCGTACCAAAACCAATAAGATGTTATTTCAATTTTATCATTGCCGTATTCAATAGTTTGATTATACGTTCCGTTTTTATTGATTACCAAGTTGTCAGAATATGTATAACTGTCTTCTGTATCATTACCGAAAAAATCGATATGATACTCATACATTGTTGTTCCGTCAAAGTTATATTGATCTGCTTTAGTTGTATTTAATGAATTAACTTCAGTTGAATCAATTTGTAATTTTACTAATTTCCAAGTATTTGTTATTCTTGCATCTCGAGTTCTAAATGGTAATAACGGATCATTATCACTTTTTTTACAAGCATTAAATAAAACAATAATACTTATAATTACCGGGAATATTAAATATTTTTTTTTCATCAGTATATATTTATATTAAATTATTTTTGCATCATTATTCCTGTTGAATCTTTTATAACAGCGTTTTTATCAATTTTCAATAAGTTTCCGTTTTCTACTTCAATTATTATAGCGTCTTCTTTTATAGCATTAATTTTTCCGTGAATTCCTCCGATTGTCATTATTTTATCTCCTTTTTGCATTTCACTTCTGAATTTTTGTACTTCTTTTCTTTTTTTCATTTGAGGACGAATCATGAAAAAATAGAATACAACTACAATAATACCCATAAAAATGAGCATTTGCATTGGGTTTCCTCCTTCTTCTCCTTGTCCCATCATTAATAATACATAATTTAATTGTGTCATTTTTTTTAATTTAAAGATTTATTATTTTCGATAAAAGCTGTTAAAACCAATTCGATATATTTTGAATCTGCATTTGTTTCAACATCTATTGTTTTATATATGTTATTTCTAAAACCGGCACTGTTAAATACTACTTTAATTACTCCTTCTTTTCCGGGTAAAACATCTTCTGAACTGAACTCGGGAACTGTGCAACCGCAATCTGTAATAACAGATAAAATTTTCAAAGGTGCTTTTCCGGTGTTTTTATATCTGAATATACATTCAACAATTTCACCTTCTTTTAATACTCCGAAATCATAGGTTGTTTTATAAAACTCAATATTTGGGTTTCC
>JAUVIG010000330.1 GCA_030592825.1 Chlorobiota bacterium
ACCGGACACGGTGTTCCCGGTGCTTTTATGAGTATATTAGGAATAACTTCTTTAAATGATATTATTACTGAATATGAAAAAGATTTGAATGCCGATGAGATATTGAATATACTGAGAGACCGTGTAACAACATTATTAAAAAAGAGCAAAGGTCAAGTTATTGCTGAAGCCGGGATGGATCTGGCTCTAATTATAATTGACAAACAATATAAAACAATACAATTTTCAGGTGCAAACAATCCGCTTTTTCTCATTAGAAAAGAAGGAAGTAATGGTTTTGAAAAGTTTGAGGATGTAGAAAAAATAAAATCCGGTAACTACGAATTATTTCATTTTAAACCCGATAAAATGCCTATTGGTATTTACCCTGTATCAAAACCTTTTAATAATTACAAATTTGAATTTCAAAAAGATGATACTCTGTATATCTTTTCAGATGGTTTTGCTGACCAAATGGGTGGGGAACAAGGAAAAAAATTATTAAACAAACGATTTAAAGCCGGGCTTTTGAAAATGCAAGAAAAATCAATGCATGAACAAAAAAATATTTTAGATAAATTCCTTGTTAAATGGAAGAACGGCCTTGAACAAACTGATGATATTTTGATTTTCGGAATTAAAGTTTGATGTAAATTAATAAACTCACAAATATTTAAATATTATTATAACAAATTGTCGACGGTATTAATATTTATGTGATTATTGTTAAATTGCTTCATTGTTAAATTGTTTAAATAAAGCAATTTAACAATGAAACAATAATGTCAAAAAAATTTGTGCCCTTAAAATTATTTTTGAACAGCTTTTATTTTTGTTTGTACTGAAGCTACATATACTTCTTGAGTATTTCTTCTTTTGTTTTTCCCAAAATATCGAAATCTTTACCGATTTTAATAAAAGCATCAACCGCTTTATCCAAATGTTTTTTTGTATGTGCCGCCGAAAGTTGAATTCGGATACGAGCTTGTCCTTTTGCTACAACCGGATAATTGAAACCTGTTACAAATATCCCTTCCTCTAATAATTTTGCTGCAAATTTTTGCGACAATTTTGCTTCAAATAACATTAACGCTACAATAGCAGAATTTGTAGGTTTAAGAATAAATCCAGCTGTATTAAGTCTGTCTTTAAAGTATATTGCATTGTTCATTACTTTATCTCTTAATTCAGTTGATGAACTTAATAAATTAAAAACTTCAAGAGCAGCACCAACAATAACAGGAGACAGAGAATTAGAAAATAAATACGGTCTTGATCTTTGACGAAGAACATCAATGATTTCCTTCTTCCCGGTTGTGAAACCGCCCATTGCCCCACCAAGTGCTTTTCCGAGAGTTCCTGTAATAATATCAACCCTGTCTGTAACATTATGATACTCGGGTGTGCCTCTGCCTGTTTTTCCGATGAATCCGGAAGCATGACTGTCATCAACCATAACAAGAGCATCATATTTTTCAGCCAGATCACATATCTTATCTAACTTGGCAATATCACCATCCATAGAAAATACACCATCGGTAACAATAACTCTGAATCTTTGAGCTTGAGCAACTTTCAATTGATTTTCGAGATCTTCCGGATCACTGTGCTTATAGCGATATCTTGCTGCTTTACATAAACGAACACCATCAATGATAGATGCGTGATTCAACTCATCAGAAATTATTGCATCTTCTTTTGAAAATAAAGGTTCAAACACCCCTCCGTTTGCATCAAAAGCAGCTGCATAAAGGATTGTCCTTTCCATACCGAAAAATTCAGCAATTGTTGCTTCTAACTCTTTGTGAATATCTTGAGGTCCGCAGATAAATCTTACAGATGACATTCCGTAACCATATTCATCCAATGCTTTTTTTGCTGCAGCTAATATTTTAGGATGTGATGATAATCCGAGATAATTATTGGCACAAAAATTCAAAACTTTTTGTCCTGTATTTAGAGTAATCTCAGCATCTTGAGAAGAAGTAATAATTCTTGCTCTTTTAAATAAGCCTGATTCTTCAATGCCTTGAATTTCATTTGTTAAATGATCTTTAATTTTGCCGTACATTATATTATTATTTTAGAAGTATTAAAATTTTGCTGCAAAACTACTATAATAAACCGAAAAAAAAAGATAATCTTTAAATGTAAAACAAATCGTGTTTTTCTTAAACATTCTTTCTCAAAAACCTCTGTATCAGTCGATTCGTCAAAACGTAGTCCGTTATCAAAATGAAATAAACATTTACTTTCTTTTTATTTTAAAAAAAAAGTATAATTTTGCATGCTCATATAAAGAAAAGCCGGATAAAAATGAACCGGATAAGAATAAAGTTCAAAGGTTTAAAGGAAGGAAGATATAATTATCATTTTAAATTTGATGACAGCTTTTTTGCCGGTTTCAAAGAAACTGATATAAAAAAAGCAGAAGCAAATGTTGAAGCAGAAATGATCATTGCAAAAGACCTTATAACATTTAATTTTATCATCCAAGGAAAAATTAGTGTTCAATGTGACAGGTGTTTGGATTATTTTTGGCAAGAAATTAATTATCAAACAGAACTTTATGTTGAATTCGGCGATGATAATTCTGATCTTTCTGATGCTGACAAAAAGATTGTATTGAGTAATAATGAAAATGAGATAGTTCTTGACAAACATATATATGATTATATTCATTTGAGTCTTCCGTATCAAAGAATACATCCTAAAAGTAAAAACGGAAGTTCAACTTGCAATATTGAAATGATCAACAAATTAGAAAAAATAAATTCTGATATAAAGCAAGAAACTGATCCCAGATGGGATAAATTAAAAGATTTATATAATTAGGTTAAAATAAATAAAATAAGGAAAAATGGCACATCCTAAAAGAAAAATATCGAAACAAAGAAGAGATAAGCGCAGAACACATATTAAAGCTACCACTCAACAATTAGCAACTTGTTCTAACTGCGGAGCAACTGTAAAATATCATCGGGTTTGTCCTGAATGCGGATTTTACAGAGGCAAACTTGCTATAGAATCTGAGAATGTTTTATAATTTTTGAGAAAGCAAAACAAATTTTCTGTTGTATTTAAAAAATAAACCGGTATCTGTATCAATACCGGTTTTTACATATGAAGTACGGAATAATTATCTCTCAATTATATAACATTTTTAACAGAAATTATTTTGTATACTTTAAACTAAAACTTAATTTCGCATTTAATTTCGAAGAAAAGCCATAATATGACAAAACTAAATGCAGCTATAACCGGAGTAGCAGGATATGTCCCTGAATATATATTAGATAATCATGAATTATCAACAATGGTTGATACTTCTGATGAATGGATTATGACCAGAATAGGGATTAAAGAAAGGAGAATCCTTAAAGGAGAAATGATGGGAACATCAGATATGGGTTTCAAAGCCGTAAATCAACTTCTTAAAAAAACCGGTACATCTCCTGACGAAGTTGATCTTTTAATTTGTACAACCGTTACACCCGATATGCAATTCCCTGCAACGGCAAACATAATCAGTGATAAAGCAGGTATAAAAAATGCTTTCAGTTTTGATCTTAATGCCGGATGTTCAGGCTTTTTATTCGGAATGTCAACCGCTGAAAAATTCATTAAATCAGGGCAATACAAAAAAGTTGTTTTAGTAGGTGCCGATAAAATGTCTTCAATTGTTGATTATTCTGACAGAGCTACAAGTCCGATATTTGGTGACGCTGCCGGAGCTGTTTTATTCGAACCTACAACTGAAGATGTCGGTATTATTGATGAAGACCTTCATGTTGACGGTGCCGGCAGAAAACATTTGCATCAAAAAGCAGGAGGTTCTGTTAAACCGGCATCACACGAAACCATTGATGCAAAAGAACATTTCATTTATCAAGAAGGACAACAAGTTTTTAAAAATGCAGTGAAAGGAATGGCAGATATTTCTGTTGGAATGATGGAAAAGCATAATTTGACTTCTGAAGATATTGCTTGGTTGGTTCCTCACCAAGCAAATATGCGCATCATTACAGCAACTGCACAAAGAATGAATTTAGTTCCTGAAAAAGTAATGATCAATATTGAAAAATACGGTAATACAACCGATGCTACATTACCGCTTTTACTATGGGAATGGGAAGACAAACTGAAAAAAGGTGATAAATTGATCATTTCAGCGTTCGGTGCAGGATTTACTTGGGGAGCCATATATATTAAATGGGCATATAACTCATAACAATAATATTTTAACATTTTTTAACTGTCAGAGAATTCTAAAAAAATAGATATTTCTATATATTTCTATATATTTACAAAAATTTAACTAAAAAATAATCATATGGATTACAAAGAACTTAAAGATTTTATAAAAGCAGTTGCAAAATCAGGAGTTAATGAAGTAGATATTAAAACTGATGAGATGAAACTTTCAATAAAAGTTAATTCTGAAAGTAACAAAGCAATTCATACTGAAACAATCATCCAACAAGTTCCGGTTCATACTCCTCTTGCTACAGGTACAATATTGCAACAACCTTTACAAAACCTTCAGACGCAAACACAAGTTCCTGTTGAAACAACTGAAAAGGAAGACAAAACTGAGGACTCAAATTATATTACAATCAAATCTCCTATGGTAGGTACTTTCTACAGAAAACCGTCTCCTGATAAAGACCCTTTCGT
>JAUVIG010000171.1 GCA_030592825.1 Chlorobiota bacterium
ATATATGAATTTAGTATTAATTGACTGGTTAATTATTGGCTTTTATTTCGTTATAAGTCTGGCAATCGGGCTTTATATGTCTAAGCGTGCCGGTAAAGGGATGGATGATTTTTTTCTTAGCGGAAGGAAACTGCCGTGGTATATTGCCGGTACAAGTATGGTTGCTACAACTTTTGCAGCTGACACACCATTGGCAGTAACTGAACTTGTGGCACAAAACGGTATTGCCGGTAATTGGCTGTGGTGGAATATGTTATTCGGAGGAATGCTTACTGTATTTTTCTTTGCTCGCTTATGGCGAAGGTCAGGTATTTTAACTGATGCTGAATTTGTTGATTTAAGATATTCAGGTAAACCTGCAAATTTTTTAAGGGGATTCAGGGCTGTTTATATAGGTATTTTTATGAATACGATAGTTATTGCATGGGTAAATCTTGCAATGGTGAAGATACTTAAAGTTATGTTTCCGGATTTTGCTGTTTTTGGTGAACAAGAATTCTCTTTTCTCGGAATCTCAATTAGTTCTCATTTGATTGCCGTAGCCGGATTAATGCTTTTTACGGCAATTTATTCAGCCTTGTCGGGTTTATGGGGAGTTTCTTTAACCGATAGTTTTCAATTTATTATTGCTATGACCGGAAGTATTATTTTGGCTGTATTTGCTGTTAAACACATTGATGTCGGCGGAATTCAAGGATTAAAAGAAAAATTACCTGAATGGTCATTTGACTTTTTTCCTGATATTGCAGATTCATCAACCAAACTTGAAACCGGAACTTCAGGAATATTAAAAATGACTGTAACGGCTTTTGTTGCTTATCTTGGTGTTCAATGGTGGTCAAGTTGGTATCCCGGAGCCGAACCCGGAGGCGGCGGTTATGTGGCACAAAGAATGATGTCAGCAAAAAATGAAAGACATTCTGTATTGGCAACTCTTTGGTTTCAAATTGCACATTATGCTTTAAGACCCTGGCCATGGATAATTGCAGCTTTTGCAGCTTTAATTTTATATCCTGATGTATCGGATAAAGGCGCATCTTATGTTATGTTAATAAGAGACTTATTACCCGCCGGACTGTTAGGCTTATTACTTGCAGCTTTTCTGGCAGCATATATGTCAACAATTGCTTCACAAACTGTTTGGGGAACATCATATATTGTTAATGATTTGTATAAACCGTTTATAAATAAAAATGCAGATGAAAAAAAATATGTTAAGATATCAAGAATAACAACTTTTTTACTAATCGCCTTCTCATTAATCATTACAACTCAATTTGACAGGATAAGCGATGCATGGAAATTTGTACTGGTAATGAGTGCCGGAATAGGTTTAGTATTATTATTAAGGTGGTTTTGGTGGCGTATTAATGCCTGGTCCGAATTATCTGCAATGGTCGCACCTTATATTATATATCCCGTTCTTACTTATGTTTTTGATTTGGATGTAATACGAGATGATTTTGAATTATGTTTAATTATTATTGTAATTTGGTCCACATTGGTTTGGTTGTCAGTTACATTTTTAACAAAACCTGAAAATGATAAAAAATTAAAGTCGTTTTACAGACAAGTACATCCCGGAGGTAAAGGTTGGAAAAAGATAGCCGCAGATTTGCCTGAAGTACAAGGCGATAAAGGTTTCGGCAGATTGTTTTTCAATTGGTTTGCAGGCAGTTTAATGGTTATGCTTATATTATTCGGTATCGGAAAAATAATCTTTGAAGAATACCTTACAGGAATTATTTTTATAAGCATTTCTATTATATTAGGCATCATCATTTCATATAATCTTTCAAAAGTTGAATCCGGCAAGAATAAATAAATTGTAAAATATCATACATATAAAAAAAATACTCGTTGCTCCTTTAGATTGGGGACTCGGACATGCTGTCAGAGACATTCCTTTGATACATAATTTGATAAAGAATAATTATGAAGTTATCGTAGCTTCATCCGGAAATTCCGGTGAACTTTTAAAGCAAGAATTTCCGAAATTAATACATTACCGGTTGCCTTCAGTTAATATTAAGTATTCTTCGGGAAACAGCTTTTTAATAAAACTTCTTATTCAATTACCGAAGTTTATCGGAAATATAAAAAAAGAAAACAAAGCGTTAAAAAAGATATTAAGTAAAGATAAAATTGACCTTATTATTTCTGATAACAGATATGGTATATATTCAAAAAATATTCCGAGTATATTCATAAGTCATCAAATATTCCCTAAATTACCGAAAGGCTTGAGATTATTCGAAAAATTTATATATAAATTACAAAGAAAATATATTAACAGATTTGATAAATGCCTTATTCCTGATTATAAGGGCTCAATTAATTTGTCCGGAGATCTTTCACATAAACATTCGTTAAATGATAAATTTATATTTATCGGGCCCTTATCTGAATTTAAATTTGAAAGTAATGTTGTTAAAAATAAGTTGTTCGAGATTCTTGTTATATTATCCGGTTCTGAACCCCAAAGAACCATCTTTGAGAATATTTTATTGAAACAAATAAAAGAATCAGGAATTAAATCTTTAATTATTTCCGGTAAACCAAAAAAAATAATGAAGTAAATATTGAAAATATTAAGGTCATAAATCATCTTTCCCGAAAAGAAATGCAGAAAGCAGTTCTGTCTGCCGGCATTATAATTTCTCGTGCCGGATATACAACTGTTATGGATTTGACTGCATTAAAGAAAAAAGCAATATTAATACCCACTCCCGGACAAACAGAGCAAGAGTATCTTTCTGAATATTTGAGTGATGCAGGTTGTTTTGTCTTTTGTAAACAGAGTGATTTCAATTTGAATACAGCAATAAAAAAATTGAATGATTTGAAACCGGATTTTTCAGGTTTTGATGATTCTCCAAAAGAATCATTTATTGAAATTATTATTAAAAATACTTTTTGTCCTGATTATTACAGAAACTGAAAAGTGTATTGCAGTATTTAGAAAGACTTGAAAGCCAAAATAATAAAAAATCTATATTATTTTGATGTTTATAACATATTTATATACATTTGCAGGCAGAAAATGATTTGAATGTTATAGGGGGGCTGATTTGTCCCCTGTTTTATTGGTTAAAAAATGATTAAAAAAGAAAAGCTTAATCATATTGTTGAAACAATTTTTATAGAGGAGGAAGAATTATTTCAGGATAAAGATCTTTTTCTCGTGGTTTCTAATATCTCTGCAGATAACAGAATTACAGTTCTGATTGATAGTATGGAAGGTGTAAAAGTTAAAGACTGTGGGACATTGAGTAAGCTTATTGAAAACAAGTTTGACAGAGAAAAAGAAGATTTTGAACTGATTGTTTCATCTGCAGGATTGGATAAACCTTTTCAAGTTATTAAGCAATATTATAAGAATATAGGAAGAACAATTAAAGTTCTTACTACTGAAGGAAAAAGAGTAAAAGGCAAATTGATTAGTGTTTCAGAAAGTAAAATTGAATTAGAAAAAGAGCAAAAAAAGAAAGAAAATATTATAAATACACTGAAATTCAGTGATATAAAAGAAGCTAAAGTCGTAATAACATTTTAAATATTTACAGCAATGGATAATGTAAATTTAATTGATACATTTGCTAATTTTAAAGAAAATAAAGATATTGACAGAGCAACAATGATGGGTGTTCTGGAAGAAGTCTTCAGAGGAATGTTTGAAAAACAATTCGGAACTTCTGATAACTTTGATTTTATTATAAATATTGATAAAGGGGACTTTGAAATTTGGAGAAACCGAGAAGTTGTACCCAATGGTGAAGTTGAGGACCCTAATATGGAAGTTGAGATAAATGAAGTTCATAAAATTGATAAAGATTATGAAGTGGGTGAAGAATTTGCAGATGAAGTAAAACTGGAAGATTTCGGAAGAAGAAGCATTTTATCGTTAAGACAAAACCTGTCTTCTAAAATATTACAACTTGAAAGAGAAAATACTTATCATAAATATAAGGAGAAAATCGGGGATATTATAACCGGTGAAGTTTATCAAGTGTGGAAGAAAGAAATGTTAATACTTGATGATGAAGAAAATGAAATGATTTTGCAGAGAAGTGAGCAAATTCCTTCAGACTTCTTCAGAAAAGGAGATACATTAAGGGCTGTTGTTGAAAATGTTGAAATGAAAAATAATACACCTCTAATTATTTTGTCAAGAACATCTTCAACATTTCTTGAGCGATTATTTGAACTTGAAGTTCCCGAAATATACGATGGTCTTATTACGATTAAGAAAATTGTGAGAGTTGCCGGAGAAAGAGCAAAAGTTGCTGTTGAGTCATATGATGAAAGAATTGATCCTGTAGGTGCATGTGTTGGAATGAAAGGAGCAAGAATACACGGAATTGTAAGAGAATTAAGAAATGAGAATATTGATGTTATAAATTATTCAGAAAATACAAAATTATTTATTCAACGTGCATTAAGCCCTGCTAAGGTATCTAAAGTAAATATTATTGAAGATGAAGGAAGAGTTGAAGTATTCTTGGATCCCGATGAAGTATCTAAAGCAATAGGTAAAGGCGGGTTAAACATTAAACTTGCAGGAAAACTTGTCGGATATGAAATTGATGTTTTCAGGAATATTGATGAAGGTGAGATTGAAGAAGATGTTGATATTATGGAATTTAGTGATGAGATTGATGAATGGGTATTAGAGGTTATTAAAAAAATAGGTTGTGATACAGCAAAAAGTGTATTGAAGATTTCAAGAGAAGAACTTATTAACAGAACCGACTTGGAAGAAGAAACAGTTGACAGAGTATTGGATGTTTTAAAAAGTGAGTTTGAAGAGAATAAATAACAAAATTTTTCATATAGGAAAAAATGTGTTAATATTGCCTAAAACAGCGGCAATTAAAATATAGTAAAGCATAAGAATAAAGGATAGATCAAATTTTTTTTATGAATAAAATAACAAAAGGTAAAAGATTACTTCAAATAGCAAGAGAACTGAATGTAGGAATTGAGCATTTGGTAGATCATCTTCAAGAAAACAATATTGAAGTGGATGCAAGGCCTAATGCCAAAGTTTCTGGTGACGGATATGAATTGTTGTTGGAAAAATTCAGTTCAGATAAGAAAGTAAAAGAAGAATCTGAAAAACTGATTCGCTTAAAAAGAGAAAGAGAAGACGTTTTTACTGCTGATGACGAAGGAATAACTGAAGACGAGGAAGTACCTGATACTAAAGCTGAAGAAAGTATAAAAGATGATGCTGAAGTTACGAAAGAAGAAATTGAGAAAGATGTAAAAGAAACACCTGAGCTTATTGAAGAAAAGAAAGAAGAAATTGAAAGTGTAACAGCAGAAGATAAAAAAGAAAAAGTTGAAGATGAAGATTTGAAGGAAAAGATTGCAGTTGATGAAGTTAAAGAAATTCCTGATGAAGAAATAAAAGAGAAAACAGAAGACGGCAAATTGAAATTAAAAGGAAAAATTGATCTTAGTTCAATAAATCAAAAAACAAGACCTGATAAAAAAACAACTAAAGAAAGAAGAGAAGAACGCAAAAAAAGAAAAGAAGCTGTAGTAAAATCTCAAGAAAAAGTTATAATTAAAAAAGAAAAAACTGAAGAAGAGGTAAAAAGATTAGAACAAGAAAAATTTGAAGAACAAAAAAGATTAGAACAAAAAAGAATAAAAGAAGAAGAAGAAAGAAACTTTATTAAAACAAAAGTTGAGAAGCTGACAGGACCCAAAGTAGTCGGAAAAATTACTATTGAAGAAAAGAAAGAAAAAGAGAAAAAAGAAAAAACTGATAAAAAGAAAGTTAGTTCCGGAAGCATTGAAAAAAGAAGAAGAAAGAGAAGAAAAAGAATCAGAAAACCGCTTGTAACTGATACTAAAACAAAAGATAACAAAGATACAAAGAGAAAAGTTTATAAGAAAAAGAAAGAAGTCAGTGAGGAAGATGTTCAAAAACAAGTTAGAGACACACTGGCAAAATTGACTAATAAAACAAAGAAAACATCTGTTAAGCACAGAAAAAAGAAAAGAGAAGAGAAACATCAACAAATTCAAGAAGAAATTCAACAACAAGAAAAAGAAAAATCTGTTCTTAAAGTAACTGAGTTTATTTCGGCAAATGAATTAGCTAAGTTAATGGATGTTGGTGTTAATGAGATTATTGCTACCAGTTTTGAACTCGGAAAGATGGTTACTATCAATTCCAGATTAGATGCTGAAATAATCGGAATTATTGGCGAAGAATATGGATTTGAAATTGAATTTATTTCAGCAACCGAAGATGAAATTTTGGATGATTTTGTTGACAAAGAAGAAGACCTTGAATCAAGATCGCCTATTGTAACAGTAATGGGCCATGTTGATCACGGAAAAACTTCTTTGCTTGATTTTATTCGTGATGCAAATGTAATTGCAGGCGAAGCCGGTGGTATTACACAACATATAGGAGCATACAGTGTAGAGTTGGAAGAAGGGAAACATGTAACTTTCCTTGATACACCCGGACACGAAGCATTTACAGCCATGCGAGCAAGAGGTGCTAAAGTTACTGATATTGCTATTATAATTGTAGCAGCAGATGATAATATAATGCCTCAAACAGAAGAAGCTATAAGTCATGCAAAAGCTGCAGATGTTCCGATTGTATTTGCAATTAATAAAATTGATAAAACCGGAGCAGACCCCGAAAGAATCAAGCAAGAACTTGCCGAAAAAAATATGTTAGTTGAAGCTTGGGGCGGAAAATATCAATCAGCAGATATATCAGCAAAGAATGGTACAAATATAGACGGATTACTTGAAGAAGTAATTCTGGCTGCAGAATTGTTAGAACTGAAAGCAAATCCCGACAGACCTGCAAAGGGTACTGTTATCGAAGCAGAGCTTGATAAAGGAAGGGGTTACCTTTCAACTATATTGGTTCAAACAGGAACTCTTAAAATTGGTGATATATTATTAGCAGGTGCATATTCCGGTAAAATAAAAGCAATGTATGATGAAAGAAAAAACCGAGTAGAAGAAGCAGGGCCTTCAATACCGGTGCAAATTCTCGGATTAGACGGAGCACCGCAAGCCGGTGAAACTTTTTACGTGATGAAAAGCGAAAAAGAAGCAAGAGAAATTGCAGACAGGAACAAACGAATCCAAAGGGAACAAACACTGCGTACGCATAAACATATCACACTTGATGAAATTGGCAGACGTCTTCAATTAGGGAACTTCCAAGAAATCAACATTATTATTAAAGGTGATGTAATCGGTTCTGTTGAAGCTGTTGCTGATTCTCTAATTAAACTTGGAACAGATGAGGTTCAGGTGAAAGTGATTCATAAAGGTGTAGGTCAAATTTCAGAAGCAGATGTTATGTTGGCAGCTGCATCAGATGCAATTGTTGTCGGATTCCAAGTGAGACCGGCTTTAGCAGCAAAGAAATTAGCTGAAAAAGAAGAAATTGACATTAGGTTGTATTCGATTATATATCAGGCAATTGAAGAGATGAAGTCTGCTATGGAAGGCATGCTTTCTCCTGAAGTTAAAGAGGAAATAACAGCAACTGTTGAGATTCGTGAAGTGTTTAAAGTTTCAAAATCAGGTAAAGTTGCAGGATGTTTTGTTCTTGACGGAAAAATTAACAGAGAAGATAAAATAAGATTAATTCGTGAAGGTATTGTAAAATATCAAGGAGAACTTGGTTCACTGCGTCGTTTTAAAGATGATGTGAAGGAAGTTGTTTCCGGAATGGAATGCGGATTAAACATTGA